>JAFXPL010000112.1 GCA_017527945.1 Bacteroidales bacterium
ATACCGCAGTACCAGCTGTGTGTCGGCAGGCAGTTGTAGGTGTAGGCGAAGTTCCAGATATCGTAAATCACGATATAGACCCACGTCATGTCGGCCCAGATCATGTCCTTTCTGTCCTTGGAGGGATAGACATTCCACCATGCGGTCATACAGAAGATGTTGATGATACCGGCCACGCCGTTCATCACATTGTGCCAGCCGCCGTATTGCCAAACACCTTCGGAGGTAAGCCACCATTTGTTCCATCCCATTGCAGCGCTCTCGAAGTCGGAGACGCAGGCGATCAGGATGTTAATGGCCACGATGATGAACGGGAACGGTTTGAACCAGTGCTTGGCGCCGATGCCCCATTCGTATTTGATCATCATGAAGCCGATACACCCGGCTGTGGCGGCATAGAGCTTGGCGTAGTGGAACCAGCCCTGCATATAGACGTGGGTCTGGTTTTCCAACGCCCATTGCGCTCCGTTGCGCACGCCCACGGCAATCGCGAGGAAGTAAGCCGTCAGGGCGACGGGGATGATCAGGAAGGTGAAGATGCCGCCGAACTTGGTGCGACGGGCGAACTCGTTGAACAAAATGAGACCCACAAGGACGACGAGCAGCATCCCCCATTGGGCCAGGGCGTTAGCCCCATAAACTTGGAATAACATAATACTATTGTTTAATTATAATATTGGTATCATCTGTGAACGCGACCACGCGCTGCGCGGCTTCACCGCTTATAGCTACCGCGCTTTTGTCCCTTCGGGACTGCTTACGGAATAAGATTTCTTTCTGAGGAGAGCCCAGACGGCCCAGACGGAGGTGAGAACCAGCGACATGGGCAGGCCGACGGTGAGCAGCTCGCGCAGGACGATTTGGACACCCTGGGCACCGTCAAGTGCGGTGAGGAACGGGAAGCGCCAAGTAAGCTCGCCACTGAGAATGTGATCGACCACGAGCAGTACCGAACCGCCCCAAAGCATCTTCTCCAACGCCGGCAGGTTGTGCATGAGCGCGGAATCCGACTCCTCAATGCGGTTTTCATTCAGTTTGCGATACGCGCTCGTCGCGATCGCTTGTGTCAAGGGTACTATAAAACATGCCATATTTGTTCGTTTTTTTGTTCGTTTTTATTCTTTATCTCTTCAAGACGGTTTCAGAAATTCATTTCCAATTCGTGCATATTCCTTTCTTTTTCAATTTTTTACACAACGCGCCAACCCTACCGGAACGCAAACGGCCCGCATGGCGGAACGTGCTGGCTTTCCGGCGGCAAAAGTACATTTTTTTGGAAATTGCAAGACATACGCCCCGACATTTTCACACCTTCACCCCTTCTAATCTCCCTAATCTCCCTAATCTCCCTAATCTTACTAAACTTACTAAACTTACTAAACCACCTACAAGACCGTGACCGTGCCGCGCGCGACCACCGGCTTGCCCGCGGCAGGGGTGTAGCGCATCTGATAGAGATAGACCCCGCCGACGGCCGGCTTGTCCTTCACGTTGCCGTCCCACACGAAGTTCTTGTCTGTGGAGGCGAAAATGATTTCGCCCCAACGGTTGAAAATCAGGATTTCGAAATCGGAGATTTCCGAGCGCACCGATTCCGGAATGGAGAACAGATCGTTTATGCCGTCCGATCTTGACGGCGTGATGGCCGTGGGCAGATAGACCATCACCTCGCAGTTGTCGATGGTGATGTTGGCACGCCCGTCACAAAAGGCATTGCTGCCCGTCACCGAGTAGGTGCCCGGCTCCTCCACGGAGATGAATGTCGTGGTGTCGCCTGTAGTCCACACAAAATGCTCGAAGTCGCTCACCACCTCCAACACCGTCTCGTGCGTGGAGCAGAAATCGGGATTGTTGGAGACAATGGAGACCGTCGGGTTCAGGATGGTGAGATGCATCGTGGCCGTGCTGTCGCAGCCGTCGGCGGCGGAGAAGTGCTGGTCGTAATCACCGGTGGCCGAATAGGTACGGCCGTTCCAGGCGTACTGCACGCAGGCAGTGTCCCAGAACTCCGACGTATAGCCCTTGCTGATGAGCGTCACCATGGCGGTGTCGCAGTTGTTGGCGCAGCAAATCCGATAAAGGAGGGTGTCTTCGCCCACAAAATCCGGGTCGAACTGAATCTGGAACTGCTCGTTTTCCGTTCCCATCACCGTGACCTGCGCGTGCGAAGGATAACGGATGATTTCCGGCTCCACCGGCGCCTGGGCCGTGCAAAACGCATCGATAGTGTCGTTGTCGAGCGGATACAGCGTCTTGGCATCGCCGATGCATGCCTCCACGGTGTCAGGCAAGGCGTACAGCGGGATGAGCACCTCCACGGTCACGGAATCCTCGCAAGGGTACATCGGAGAGAAGCTGATGTCGTCGAGGGCGAAATCATTGCCGCTGCCGACCGTGTTCTGGTTGAGGATGCGGATGGTGGCGGTGGTGGAGTTGCCGCTATTCCAAATCTGGTAGAACTGCTGCCACTGCGAGGTGGCGGTGGGGGCAGTGAAGATATTGCCGATGGTCTGCCCGTTGATGCTGAACTGCAACCGGGCCAGTTCATTGTTCCCGGTTGATTGCCCCTGCGCCAGCGAGGCCACCCACGTGATGAAGATATGGTCGGTGTTCGGAATCACCGGGATCACCTGCTGCCATACCGTGGTGTTAGCAGAGCCCGCGCCGTTCACGTACATGCACTTGCCCGTACCGTTGCCGTAGGTATGGTCCAAGCAAGGATAGTTGCCGAAGTTGTTGTGCACGTTGGCGGAATTCGTGTTAATCGTATAGGTGCCCTCTTGCCCGATGACACCCCAAGTGTTAGAGTTGGTTGTGTAGTATGAATAACCGCTGGTAAAGCCCGTGTTCCCGCTCTCGAAATCCCCGTTCGTCACAATATTGTCAGAAATATAACGCCCTGTTATATAATACGTTGACATTTCCGTCGGGGAAACCGTCTGATTGCTGTCGTGAGGGTTGGTGAACGCCGCTTCGGGCAACCACGTGTATTCGAACAGATTGTGCGACTGCAGCGGCACCGACTGTCCCACGAAAATCGTGGTGTCCTGCGTGAGCAGTACCGTCTCGCAATGGTCGGCCTGACCAAACCCCGCCACCGCGCACAAAAAGGACAGCGTAAACAAAATAGAACTTTTCCGTACCATATATTATATTGTCATTATATTTGCTTAAATATAACGAAATAGGACAAGAAAAGTTGCAACTTTCCTCAGCGCATGTTTCGCGCCCCCTACCCTTGCATCGATTTTTCGAGCTCGCGGGCGTGCGCAAGGAACTCATCGACGTTCATCTCCTTGAGGAACACCAGCCCGTGGGTGGCGCGCAGCACCGGATTGGGATTCTGGAAGAAGAACGGCTTGCCGAGCAGAAGCTGCACATTCTTGAGCTGATCCACCCAGATGCTCTGCGCCAGCGTGCTGAACTTGCCGTCGAGCTTGTAGCTCGGGAACGACGCATCGACCTGGCTGAGGTAGCAGTTGGCGAAGGCCGCGTTGAAGGCGCTGATGTCGTTGAGCGACACCGGCACAATATGCGAGACCTCCGACGGATGGTACTTGTACCACACGTTGCGATACCCCCAAATCTTGAGGTTTGACGTGTCGTGTTCGTCACGCCAGAGACGCACGGCGTCGGCGATGGCCTGCAACACCTTGTAGTGCGTGTCGGGACCGCTGCCCTCGGGATCGAAGGCCAAGGTGATGATGTCCGGCCGAATGGTACGCAGTTCCTCCAAGATGGGCATCACGTCGCGGGTGCGGTTGGGGTTCTCCGTGAAGATGTCGCCCTTGTAGAAGCCGAGGCGAAGATGGTGCACACGGTCCTGCATCATGCCGAAATGCGCCCACACCAGCTCCTCCTCGAACTCGCGCACCATGCCTTTCAGCTTCTGGATGTCCGTAGGCATCTTCTGGCCGTCGTAGCAGCTCTTCGTGAAGGCGATGATATCCACAATCCGGGCATCCAACTCTTCCACCGACTTCACATCCCAGATTTCCACCACATCGCGCACCAAGCGGTGGGCAAACCCGCGCAGGAACTCGGTCTTTTGCTGCGAGGCAATCTTGATCAAGGAGTGATAGACGTCCTTCTCCCGCTTCAGCTTATAGCCCTCCGTGAAGAAATTCGGGTAAAAGACCATCTGTATGTTGCCTTCCCTCAACAGATTGAGCGTGTTTGTGAGATGCTTGACGAGGAAAGTGTTCGTGACGGCGTTGAAGCCAGAGGTCATGATGGAGAAATGCAGTTCGTTGGAAGCGTCGCTGGCGATGTGGTTCAAGTAGGGAAGCATCCCGAGCAGGATGTCATCGTGGTGCGGCGCGGTGTTGTAAATCACCTTGTTGCGCACCGGTTCCATGCCGCGTTCAATCTTCGAGGTGATGGAGTCGATGCTTTTCTGAATGGACGGGAGGCCCAGACCGGGAATCATGCGGCAGAACGTGTCGCTTTGAAGGTCCTCAAGGGTGAGTTTATCGCTGAACTTGTCGATGTTCTTGCACAGGTTCATGATGGCGCGATCGCTCTTCTCTTGGTTCCAACTTCCGCTCGTATAATATTGGTTCACAGAATCTTTCAGCATTGAGGCAGCGCCTGCGGTGAGGTAAAAGCGGGCGTTAGGCATCTTGGCCAGCACGGAAGCGGGGTACTGGTTGCAGGGCTTCTCCTCCAAAGCGAGGCGCACCATCTCGGCCTTGGCCTCGCCCGCCGCGAAGATGATGGCGACGGCGTCGGGGTTGGAGGTGATGGTGTGCAGCCCGATGGTGATCACGGGACGGAAACGCGACACCTCGATGCCACCCAGGTCACCTGCTGCGGCGGCGGCCGTCTCGAAGTTGGTGGCGGTCAGCCGTGTGGTGGAGTGGAAGTCGCTGCCCCGCACATTGAAGGCGATGTGCCCGTCGGGACCGATGCCGCCGAGGAAAAAGCCGATGCCGCCCATATCCATAACTTTCTGCTCGTAAGCGCTGCACCAGTCATCGATCATGAAGATGGAACGCTGTTGCAGCCGTTCCTGCGCGGTCTTGGCCTCACGGTAGCGCAGCGAAAGATCCACACGCTGGTCTGGGAACACCTCGTCGAAATGCAGGCCCTCCGCCAACGGAATCTCGTCACAGTTGATGAAAATGCCCTTGGAGGCGTCGAGCCCGAAGCCTTCCACATAAAATTTCTGCACATAATTATAGAAACTGTTGTGCTGCGCCGGACTGATGGGGTAGAACTCGTCGATCTGCACGAAATGCAGCCCCGACAGCACCGGCTTGCGGGTAAGATGCAAACCATGGTCCTTCCGGAAGGACGCTCCCTCGGGCGTGTCCCACTCCGCAAGAATCTTCTTCACCCACGTGATGAAATACTCCGGCGTCTTCCCCGTCGGCAAACTGATGACGCCATCCGGGTTCCCATCCACCCATTCCAAGAACCGCAACGCGGTCAACAAGCCCAAAGTCGGGAAATTTTCCACCGTCACATACGGAATGTTCGTCGGGAACTTTTGCACGGCATTCTGCAAATAAAAACGCTCAACAGATGTATAATTATCCATAATTTTAAAGAATTACTGATTCTTGCAAACGGCGGCAAAAGTATAAAAAAAGCATTTCTGAATCACGGGAAAAAAATTTTTTTTTGAAAATTGACTTTTTTAAAAAAAATATTATCTTTGCGGAAATTTTTGAGTATGCACCTTTTGGGTCTTGGTATCGGCTTTTTTCTCGTGCAGGCGAAGGTTTCACAGGGGCAGAAGCGAGAACGGAAATAAAAGGAATACCCAAAGAAAGTTTAGTATTTATCGAAAAACGTCAGGAAAATTTAACCAGTATGAAATTGAAAAAAGAGAAGGTCATGTTAGTGGACAGCAGTGACAATCTGCGCCATGTGATCAAAGATTACCTGGAACTGTCCGGTTACGAAGTGACAGACTTCAAGGACGGCCGGGAAGCCGATGAGCTGTTCAACAAAGGTCAGTACGACATTTGCATCATCGATGTGGCACTGAAGCACTACGACGGCTTCCGACTGCTGCAGAACATGCGCAAGATTGACAAAAACGTCCCCATCATCATCCTTTCGTCGTTCTCCGACAAGGAGTACCGCATCAAAGGGTTCAACTTGGGCTGTGACGACTACGTGACCAAACCGTTCAGCATCGAGGAACTGGGACTGCGCATGCAGGCCATCCTGCGCCGCTGCAAAGCCGTTTCGCCTCGCCAGTACGTCTCCGAGGACGAAACCATCAAGTTCGGCAACTTCCTGCTCAACTACACCGAGATGCAGCTGATCCACCCCAAGGTCACCCGCACGCTCACCCGCAAGGAGTGCGAGCTGCTCAAGCTCCTGCTCGACCACAAGAACAAGCTCGTCCCGCGCGAAATCATCCTCCGCGAGGTCTGGGGCGAGGACGACAACACCACCTCCCGCAGCATGGACGTGTTCATGACCAAGCTGCGCGGCTACCTCATCATCGACTGCGAGGACAAGGTGCTGCCCAAGGAACCCGGCCAACGCAAGACCAAGTACGAGGACGGCTACCAGCCCACCGTGGAGATCTGCAACATCCACGGCACCGGCTTCATGCTCAGAGTGCTGGATAATTAAGAATTCAGAACTGAGAGTTAAGAACTGAGAGTTTTGCTCTCCATCGTTGAGGTTCACAATTCACATTTTAATTTTAGAGACATTATCAGGAAAGTGATTACTATGTCAAATATAGACAGATTATATGCGAGCGTGGCCCGAAACGGCCACGTTTGTGTTGGATTGGACTCTGACGTGTCCTACCTGCCGGAGGCGTTCGCCCAGCAGCACCCCGGCGTCGAGGAGGGGCTTTTCGCCTTCAACAAGGCCATCATCGACAGCACCCTTGACGTGAGCGCCTGCTACAAGGTGCAGATCGCCTACTACGAGGCCTACGGCATGGCCGGCCTGCGCGCCTACGCACGCACCCTCGCCTACCTGCGCGAGAAGAAGGCCGTCGCCATCGCCGACATCAAGCGCGGCGACATCGCCAAGACCGCCGAAATGTACGCAAAGGCGCACTTCACCGGCGAGTTCGAGGCCGACTTCATCACCCTCAGCCCCTACATGGGCCTCGACAGCCTCTCCCCCTACCTGCCTTACCTTAAGAACAACGGGAAGGGCGTGTTCGTGCTCATCCGCACCTCCAACGAGGGCGCGAAGGACATCGAATACCTGCCCACCGAAGGCGGCCGGCGCGTCTATCACGTGGTCGGCGAGAAACTGCAGGCCCTCGGCAAGGACTACCTCGGCGAGTGCGGCTACTCGGCCGTCGGCGGCGTGATGGGCTGCACCCACCCCGACGAAGCGGCGGAGATTCGTTCCATGCTCGACACCACTTTCTTCCTCATCCCCGGCTACGGTGCCCAGGGCGGCAAGGCCGAAGACATCGCCAAGTACCTCCGCGACGGCAACGGCGGCGTGGTCAACTCCTCCCGCGGCATCCTCCTCGCCTACCGCAAGCAGGACAACGGGGCGGCCCACTTCGCCGACTGCGCCCGCGCCGAAGCCATCCGTATGCGCGACGACATCCGCCAGTATCTTTAGACGTGTGGCATAAGATAATGGGTGAATTGAATTAGTAGATTTTTTAAGATATTCATTGAGCAGCCCCGAAGGGGCAAAACGCACGAAGCGCCAATAACCCCACATAAAGCGCAAGCCGCAATGTGGGGTCTATGACAAAAACTATAAATTATGGGAATTTCCATGCAAATACTCGGCCTCCTGGCCAGCCTGACGTTCCTCGTGGTCACCCACGAGCTCGGGCACTTCACCTTCGCGAAAATCTTCAAGACCCGCGTGGACCAGTTCTACGTCTTCTTCAACCCGGGCATCTCCCTGATCCGGATGAAGCGTTACGACGGCAAGTTTCACTTCAGCTTCTTCTCCGGGAAAGCGCCGGAGGAGTGGGCCAAACACCCCGAATCCACCGAATGGGGACTCGGATGGCTGCCTCTCGGCGGCTATTGCTCCATCAACGGCATGGTGGATGAGACCACCAAGGCCAGCGACCTCGCCAGTGAGGTGCAACCGTGGGAGTTCCGCGCGAAACCCGCCTGGCAACGGTTCTTCATCATCATCGGTGGCGTACTCGTGAATTTCCTCACGGCCATCATTATATATATATTGATGTGCTTCACCTGGGGCAATGACTACATCCCGCTCAGCAGCGCCAAGTACGGCCTCGAATTTTCCCAGGAGATGCAGGACGCGGGCTTCCGCAACGGCGACAAGGTGCTCTGGGTTGACACCACCAAGCCCGAGACTCTCGGCGACTTCGCCAATACCGTGCTGCTTGACAACGTGAAGACCGTCACCGTGGAACGCGACGGTCAGGAAGTGGTCATCGACATCCCGAAAGACCTGCCCCGCAAGGTGGTGGGCGCCGGATCCTCCAGTCTCTTCTGCAACTACCGCATCCCGTTCGTCGTTGACAGCGTGTTGGCCGGCACCCCGGCAGCGCAGGCCGGCCTCCAAAAGGGCGACTCCCTCGTCGGCATCAACGACTCCGCCATGTTCTGCTTCTTCGACTTCAAGAAAGTATTCAACGAGCATAAAGACAGCACGTTGCAAATCGACTATATGCGCGGCGACAGCCTCTGCCACGCAGCCGTCACCCTCGACTCGCTCGGCAACATCGGTGTCGCCTATAGGCAGCCCGCCGACTTCTTCGAGGTGGTGCACGTCGATTACAGCTTCTGGCAATCCATCCCCACGGGCGTGAAACAGGGCTTCAACACCCTCGGCAACTACGTGAAGCAGTTCAAGATCGTCTTCACCAAGGAGGGCGCCACGCAGTTAGGCAGCTTCCTGACCATCGGCAGCATCTTCCCGAAAGTGTGGGACTGGTACCGCTTCTGGAGCATGACCGCCCTGTTAGGCATCATCCTCGCCTTCATGAACATCATCCCGATCCCAGGCCTCGACGGCGGCTACATCCTCTTCATCCTCGTGGAGATGGTCACTGGCAAGAAGCCCAGCGACAAGTTCCTCGGCATCGCCAACACCATCGGCTTCGTCCTGCTCATCATACTCATGGTCTATGCGTTGGGGCTGGACTTCCGACGGTTCATCTTTAAGTAATGTAGAATGATGAATGTTGGTACGAAAGTCAACTATATTATGATGTAGTTCCTTAAGCAGTCCCGGAGGGACAAGACGCGCGAAACGCTAATAACCCCACACAAGGCGAAGCCGCAGTGTGGGGCTGCACAGAGTCCCGACATCATGGCGAAACCGCAGTGTGGAACTATCCATAAGGGCTGCAAGCCCGACCTATGTCAACCCAGGGTGAGCGACAGCGAGCCCTATGACATCCAGAACGAATAACGTAAGCAATATGAATAACGACGAACTCAAAACCGAAATCGCAAAGCTGAAACAGCAGAAAAACGCCATCATCCTGGCGCACTACTACACCCTGCCCGAAGTGCAGGAGGTGGCCGACTTCGTGGGCGACAGCCTCGGACTGGCCCGCAAGGCCGCCGAAACGCAGGCCGACATCATTCTCTTCGCCGGCGTGCACTTCATGGCGGAGACGGCCAAGATCCTGAACCCGACCCGCAAGGTGCTCGTGCCCGACATGAGCGCGGGATGCTCCTTGGCCAACAGCTGCAAGGCCGAGAAACTCGCCGAATTCAAGGCGAAGCACCCCGACCACAAAGTGCTGGCATACGTCAACTGCAGCGCGGCCGTGAAAGCACAGTGCGACCTGATCGTCACCTCCGGCAACGCCCTCAAGCTCGTCAACCAGCTGCCCAAGGACGAGAAGATCATCTTCGTGCCCGACGGCAACCTCGGCGACTACATCAACCGGATGACCGGCCGCGAGATGCTGCTGTGGGACGGTGCCTGCTGCGTGCACGACCACTACGAGGTGGAGGATCTGGAGAAGGCCAAGGCCGAGCACCCCGATGCGGTGGTGGTGGCGCACCCCGAGTGCCGCCGTGAACTGTTAGAGAAGGTCGATTTCATCGGCTCCACCGCCGCCATGCTCAACTTCATCAGCGAGAGCGACGCCAAGGAGTTCATCGTGGTCACCGAGAGCGGCATCATCTACGAGATGCAGAAGCGCAACCCCGACAAGAAGCTCTACACGCTCTACAACGGCGCGGTCAAGCACGACTGCGTGAACATGAAGAAGAACAACCTCCTGAACATCTACGCCGCCCTCCTCGAAGAGCAGCCCGAGCTCATCATGGACGAGGAGCTGCGGAAGAAGGCGCTGGTGCCGATACAGAGGATGCTGGAACTCAGTTAGCAGCTACAGCGGCTAATGAAAATATCGCGGTCGAAGGACCATTCCCCTTCCTTGGGGAAGGGGTGGCCGTAGGCCGGGGTAGTAATAAAAAAATCTTCCTTAAGCAGCCTCGAAGAGGCAAGACGCGCGAAGCGCAATTAACCCCACACAAGCGAAGCGCAGTGTGGGGCGAAACCGCAATGTAAGGCGCAGCGCAGTGTGGGGCGAAGCGCAGTGTGGGGCTACAGCCGCAGTGTAGTGCGCAGCGGCAATCCGCGAAAGAAGCTTGTCAGAGACTCGCAGCTAATACCTCCACGTCACCGGAATCTGGTAGTAGCAACGGACGGGCGCCCCGTTCACCGTGGCCGGCTCCCATTTAGGCATGGACTGCACGATTCGAATAGCTTCTTTGTCATGATACGGCGGGTAGAGGGAAACCTTGACTCTCGGTTGCGTGACACTTCCGTCTTTCTCCACGACAAACTCCACCAGCACAGTTCCTGAAGCTTCCACATAATTGGGGTAGCGTATCTCCCGCCGCAGATAGGCATTCAAGGAATCCGCGCCGCCTGGGAATTTCGGGAGAATCTGCGCAAAACGAAAGACAGTGTCACCGTCAATGACTTCGGCGGCAACAATATCAGGGTCAAATTGCAAATCGGTATCAATATAGTGGTGCTGTGCCACGGTAATCGTGTCTTTCCCTTTTTGGGCAAGTAAAGAAAAAGCCATCGCGCAAAAAGCGGCGGTCAAGGCCAGTGGCAGCACCCTATTTCGATTGTGGGAGATCATGGCGCAAAGATACATTTTTTCCGTAACACTTGGAAGCGTTGTTTCCTATGTGCGACGCTTGGAAGCGTTACTTCCTAAGCAAAAAAATCGTATCTTCGCAGCCTGAAAAAAACCTCAACAAACATGGCTGGAATAGCGGTAAAACGAAACTGGCACAGACAATTAGAAAGAAGCATACAAAGCGACCGACAGGATTGAGGTGTTTCGGCACAATTATTGCAGTATAAAAACCAACCTATAAGATAAAGAGAAGAAATGGGAGACTACATACCGAATGAATACCTGGAGAACAAGACCGTGGTGCGGAAGTACCGGGAGCTGTTGGAGGTAATCTGGCCGCGCACGACCGCGGAGGAGCGCAAGCAGATCCGCAAGGCCTTCGTGTTGGCCACCAACGCGCACTTCGGCGTGCGGCGCAAGAGCGGCGAGCCCTACATCTACCACCCCATCGCGGTGGCCATGATTTGCTGCTCCGAGATGAACCTCGGCGCCACCTCCGTCATCTGCGCCCTGCTCCACGACGTGGTAGAAGACACCGACTACACCCTCGACGACATGCGCGAGCTCTTCGGCGAAGTGGTGGCCAACATCATCGACGGGCTCACCAAAATCGACGACCTCGTGGTTGACAACCAGAACATCTCCCTCCAGGCCGAGAACTTCAAGAAGATATTCCTCTCCATGTCGAAGGACGTGCGCGTGATCCTCATCAAACTGGCCGACCGCCTGCACAACATGCGCACCCTCGACGCCATGCCGCCGGAAAAGCAGCTCAAAATCGCCTCCGAGACCTCCTACTTCTACGTCCCCTTCGCCCACCGGCTCGGGCTGTACGCTATCAAGAGCGAACTGGAGGACTACGCCATGCGCTACACCAACCCCACCGAATACTTCGCCATCGCCGAAAAACTCAAAGACTCGGAAAAGGAACGCGCCACCATGATCCCCGAGTTCATCGCCCCCATCAAGGAGGCCCTTGACAAGGCCGGCATCAAGGCCGAAATCACCAGCCGCACCAAGTCCATCTCCTCCATCTACAACAAAATGCTGCGCAAACAGATCAACTTCGAAGATGTTTATGACATTTTCGCCGTGCGATTCGTGTTCGACAGCCCGATGTACGAGGAATTCGACATTTGCTGGCGCATCTACCGCATCATCTGCGACCTCTACCAGACCAACCCCTCCCGCGACCGCAACTTCCTCACCCACCCGAAACCCAACGGCTACCAGTCGCTGCACGTGACCGCCATGAGCAAGCAAGGACGCTGGGTGGAGGTGCAGATCCGCTCCAAACGGATGGACGAAATCGCCGAAAAGGGCCTCGCCGCCCACTACCGCTACAAGGAGGACGGCGAACCCGAAGACACCGACCTCAACCAGCGCCTGGAAGACTGGCTGCTCAAGACCCGCGAAATCCTCGACAGCAAGGATGCCGACGCCCTCGACTTCCTCAGCGAGGTGCGCCTAAACCTCGGGCTCAAGGAAATCTACGTCTTCACCCCCAAGGGCGACATGAAGACCCTGCCGCAAGGCGCCACCGTGCTCGACTTCGCCTACGCCCTGCATACCAACCTCGGCGACCATTGCATCGGCGCCAAGGTCAACTATAACATCACCCCCGTCAACAAAACCCTCAGCAACGGCGACCAGGTGGAGATCATCACCTCCAAAAAACAGTTCCCGAAACCCGAATGGTTGGAATTCGTGCAGACCCCGAAGGCGCGCCGCAGCATCAAAGACTTCTTCCGCAACGAACAGCAGGAACTCGTCTCTTCGGGCAAACTGCTGCTGAAACAGTATTTCGACGAACTGAAAACCGATTTCACCGAGGAAAACGTCCGCAAAGTGATGGACGCCTCCTTGGAAAAAACCCCCGAAGCCTTTTGGAACAGCGTGGTTTCCAAGAAACTCACCAAAAACAAGATTGCGAAGATGCTTTCCATGAAGAACGCCAAGGAACTGGCCGACTTCCAGCAGAAAGTGTCGCAGGAAATCGAAAACAAGCCACTCGACCAACTCATTGAGGAACAATTAGATGTAACCCCGAACGCATTCCTCCTCGACGACGACTACGAGCAAATCAAGTATGTGCTGGCCGACTGCTGCAACCCTATTCCCGGCGACACGGTGGTGGGCTTCCAGGTGTCGGACGACCGCATCGTGGTGCACCAGACCAGCTGCCCCAACGCCATCGCACAAATGTCGCGCTTCGGCAACCGCATCATCAAGACCAAATGGCGCAAAGGCCAAGACATCGCCTTCCTTTCCGGCATCAAGCTCAAAGGCTTCGACCGCAAAGGCATCATCAAGGAGATGATAGATGTGGTCACTTCGCAGATGGATTTAAATATCCGCTCTTTAAACATTGAGACCAAAAACAATGTCTTTACAGGTACGCTCATGCTCTACATCCAAAGTGTCAAAACCCTCAACAACCTCATCGAGCAACTGCGTCAAATCGACCAAATGGAGTCCGTGGAACGTATCGGATACGATGTCAATTGAGAATTAAGAATTGAGAATTAAGAATTGAGAATTAAAGAAATATATTCCTTGAGCAGTCCCGAAGGGACAAGACGCACGAAGTGCAAATAACCCCACACAAGCCGAAGGCCGCAGTGTGGGGATGCAAGCAGAATCCAAAAACTAACCCAAAAATAATAAAAAAATGAAAGCATCAGAAATTTTAGCATTCGTGGCAGGAGCTGCCGCCGCTACAGGAATCACCCTCCTCTGCACCACTGAGAAGGGCAAGGAAATCCGCACCAAAGTGAGCGAAAAGATGACCCGCGAGGAAATCGACCGCGTGATCGCCAAACTGAAGGAGAAACGCGCCTGCGCCCCTTCGGAAGATGACTTCAACATCGACATCGAGGAAGATGACTTCGACCACGAAATCCACGACGAGGAATTGTAATGGACATCTTAGGTAAATTCACGAGGAAGTCGGAGCGCGGCGAGAAGACCTGGTCGGATGCCAAGACCTACTTTTCGCAGCGCTACGACTTGCTGAAGCTGGAGTTCTTGGAGAAGTCCTCACAGCTGCTCTCCGTGGTCTTCTCCATGCTCATCGTCATCGTGTGCGCCCTCGTAGTGCTGATCTACCTCTCCTCGGCGCTCATCCACTGGCTCACCCTCGCCCTCAACGCGGCCTGGGCCTACACCATACTGTGCACCCTGTTTGTCGCCATCATCGTCTTCGTCTTCGCCAAGCGCGACGCACTCTTCGTGAAGCCGCTCATCCGCAAGTTCAGCCGCATCATGTATCCGGAAAAAGTGGAGACACCCGAGACCGAGAACATCATCAAGGACGTGGAGGACGAATACGACACAACGAAAGGAGGTACAAATGAGCAATAAGAAGACCGCCCCAATCATGGATTTGGACGACATCGCCAAGCGGAAACAGCAACTCCGCGCCAAAATCGAGGTGCAGGAGCGCAAACTCAGCAAAGACTTGGATGCATACCAAGATGACGTGGAAACCCTCAAAAAGGTATGGAACGGCCTGAAAGGCGTGCGCCATCTCGGACAAAATTTCTCCGTGTCCGGCATCGGCCAGGCCATCCAGACCGTCCGTGCACTGCCGATAGGCAAAACCGCCGGAGCCGCTGCCGGGAAAGGCAAATTCTCCGGCTGGCTCACCGCCATCTCCATCGGAGCCGAAGTGGTCAACTGGTTCGTGCAACGGCGGAAGAAAAAGAGACAAAAGGGTAATTAGCCCCGACCCGAACAATCAAAGACATCATCATGACAGACAGCAACACCAGCGCGAAGGAACGCATCGACCGACTCACGCAAGAAATCAACCGCCACAACTACCAATACTACATGCTCGACAGTCCGACGATTTCGGACTACGACTTCGACCAACTCCTGCAAAAGCTCATTGATTTGGAAAGGGCCCATCCTGAGCTGCGGCGCCCCGACAGCCCGACGCAGCGCGTAGGCGGGGAGGTAACGAAACGGTTCGAGAGCGCGGCGCACCTCTATCCGATGCAGTCCTTGGGTAACACCTACTCGCAGGAGGACCTCATCGAATTCGACCGGCGCGTGCGCGAGCTGCTCGCCGAGCCACCCACCTACGTGTGCGAACTCAAATACGACGGGGTGGCCATCAGCCTGATCTACGAAAACGGGACACTCGTTCGCGCCGTGACCCGCGGCGACGGCACCCGCGGCGACGTGGTGACCGCCAACGTGCGCACCATCCGCACCGTGCCGCTCCAACTCCAAGGCGACTATCCCCCGCTGATAGAGGCCCGCGGCGAAATCATCATGCCATTCAGCAGTTTCGAGCAACTCAACGCCGAGCGCGAGGAAATCGGCGAAACACCCTTCGCCAACCCACGCAACGCCGCCTCCGGAAGCCTCAAACTGCAGGACTCCGCCGAAGTCGCCAAACGCGGCCTCGACTTCAAGCTCTATTTCGCCCTCGGCGAACAGCTGCCCGGCGACAACCACTACCAGCGCCTGCTCAAGCTCCACGAGTGGGGCTTCCGAAAACCCGATGTCATGGAACAGGTGAACTCCTTGGAAGGGGTTTTCGCCTTCCTGAACAAATGGGACGAACAACGCAAGCAGCTCCCCTACCCCATCGACGGCGTGGTCATCAAAGTCAACGACTTCGACCAGCAACGCCAAGTGGGCGCCACCGCCAAAAGCCCCCGCTGGGCCATCGCCTACAAGTTCAAGGCCGACCGCGTCTCCACCGAACTGCTCAGCGTTGATTTCCAGGTGGGCCGCACCGGCATCGTCACCCCCGTGGCAAACCTCGCGCCCGTCGCCTTGGCCGGCACCGTCGTGAAACGCGCCACCCTCAACAACCGCGACTTCATGGCGGAAATGGACATCCGCGAAGGCGACCACCTTTTCGTGGAAAAAGGCGGCGAAATCATCCCGAAAATCGTGGGCGTCGATCTCGACAAACGACTTCCCGACGCTCAGCGCGTACCCTTCGCCACCCAATGTCCCGTCTGCGGCACAACGCTGCAGCAAACCGAAGGGGAAGCCGGCGTGTTCTGCCCGAACGCCGACCACTGCGCCCCGCAAATCAAAGGCCGGCTGGAACACTTCATCGCCCGCAAAGCCATGAACATCGACTCCCTCGGCGAAGGGAAAATAGACATGCTCTATGCCAACGGGCTAATCCGCAATAGTGCTGACCTTTACGCGTTGACATTCGACCAACTTCTTGGCCTTGAAAAAGTTATCGAAGACGAAAACGGTAAGACGAAGACCCTCTCTTTCCGTGAGAAAACGGTGCAGAACATCCTGACCGGCATAGAGGCCTCCAAGCAGGTGCCGTTCGAGCGCGTGCTCTTCGCCATCGGCATCCGCTTCGTTGGCGAAGTGACTGCCAAGAAACTCGCCCGCCACTTCGAGACCATGGATGCCGTGGCCAACGCTTCCAAGGAGGAGCTGATGACCGTGGATGACGTGGGCGAACGCGTAGCTGACAGCATCATCGACTTCTTCAACAACACCGAAAACCTGCAAATCCTCTTGCGCCTGCGCGAGGCAGGGCTGCAGTTCGAGCTCAACAAGGACCTTAACAAGCCTGTTTCACAGAAACTTGCCGGAAAAAGCATCGTGGTGAGCGGCGTGTTTTCCATCCCCCGCGACACCCTCAAGGAACTGGTGGAAAAAAATGGCGGGAAAAACGTCTCTTCCATCTCCAAAAACACCTCCTTCGTGCTCGCAGGCGAAAAAATGGGGCCTGAAAAGCGCAAGAAAGCGGAGGCTTTAGGCATCCCTATCCTGTCGGAAGAGGAATTTCGGTCGATGATAGCGGAGTAGCAGAAAAATGTGTACTTTTGCACCCGAAAAACAACCGACAGAAAATGGCACTGATTCAATCGATGGAGGCAAACGGCACGAAGCTCTTCAAGTACCGGGGACAGATCCCGGTGCTCATTTTCGCGCTCGCCCTGCCGCTACTTTGGTTCACTAACAATAACATCTATGTGTGGGACACTTGGGGTTCCACTCTGATGATCGTCTGCACCGTTTGCGCAGCCGTGCTCACTTTCGCAGGCCTCGCCCTGCGCGCCTACACGGTCTGCACCACCCCAAAAGGGACCTCCGGCCGCAACACCGCCCGCCAGGTCGCCGACCACCTCAACACCAAAGGCATCTACTCCGTGGTTCGACATCCACTCTACCTCGCCAACTACCTCATCTGGGCCGGACTGCTCGTCTTCACAATGAACCCCGTCGTTTTCATCATCGTCTCCCTCGTCTATTGGATCTACTACGAGCGCATCATGCTGGCCGAGGAGGCCTTCCTGCGCGGCAAATACGGCGACGAGTTCGAACAGTGGGCCGCACGAGTGCCCGCGTTCCTCCCGAAATGGTCCCTCTTCGAAGGCGGCATGCTCCAGTTCTCCTGGAAGACGCTCGTCCGCCGCGAATACGCCACCCTCATGTCGGTACTCGTCTCCTACACCGTCGTGGACTACATCCTCTTCCATCTGATCTGCGTCCGCAACTGCCCCGGCGACTGCTGCCTCACCGGAGAACGCCCCATGCTTTGGATCACCCTTGCCTACACCGCCCTCGCCCTCCTCATCAAACTCATCAAGCACAAAACCCACTGGCTCGACGCCACCCCCGACCGCGACTGAGAACTGAGAATTGAGAACTGAGAACTAAGAACTGAGTATTCAGAAAAGGGCTGAAAGCCCGACCTATGTCAACCCAGGGTGAACGAAGTGAGCCCTGGGATATAGAACAAATAAAAAAAAACATTATGAACATCACCCACATCGAACATCTCGGCATTGCCGTGAAAAGCTTAGAAACCGCCATCCCGTATTACGAGAACATCCTCGGGATGAAATGCTACAACATCGAAGAGGTCGCCGACCAAAAGGTAAAGACCGCCTTCTTCAAGGTAGGCCAGACCAAGATCGAGCTCCTGGAGCCGACAAGTCCGGAGAGCACCATCGCGAAGTTCATCGAGAACCGCGGCGAGGGCATCCACCACATCGCCTTCGCGGTACCCGACACCAACGAAGCCCTCAACGAGCTGGCCTCCAAGGAAGTGCGCCTCATCGACAAGGCCGCCCGCCCCGGCGCCGAGAACCTCATGATCGGCTTCGCTCACCCGAAAGCCACCGGCGGTGTCCTCACCGAATTCTGCTGCCCGAAATAACATCTGGCTATTGGCTATTGGCTATTCGCCAATGACCAACAGCCAACAGCCAACAGCCAAAACATGCTGAAAGACAAATCATTCTGGAAAACCCACCTCAAATGGGGTGTCATCTTGGGCATCTTGCTCATTGGCATTGAATTGCTGAAAATGTTTGCCCGGAAAGTCGATTACCAAGCCGCACAAATGCTTGACTTGGCGATGATTGTCGGCTTTATCCTGATGCTGCACCAAGGGGTGAAGGAGTTCAAGGAGGTCTATCCCGAGCGACTCACGTTCGCCAAGGCCTTCCTGAGCTGCATCGTGATTTCCCTCATCGGCGCGGTCACACTTTTCGGCTACGACATGCTGCACTACTCCGTCATCGAAAAGGACGGCCTGCAGCAGAAATATGCCGTTGCCCTCGACAAGTACAAACAGAATCTCGCCAAAGACACCCTGACGGCCAAGGAGCTGATCGCATACACGGATGCGGCCACCGCCATCTTGAATGAGCGGAAAGCGGATTTCATCAACGGCGCAACCATCAAAAAAGACAGCAATCTGACCTCCGATACACTTCAGCAAAAACTGCGCGACGAAATCAGCAACGGCATCCTCATCCTCCAAAAATTCTACACCGACAAACTGCTCTCCAAACCCGAAACGGACAAGGAGGAGTACCAACTCGGGAAATTCACCCCGTATGCCAAAAGAGTACTGATAGAGACGCTGGTGAGCTACACCGAGCAGAACGAAGGGAAAAGATCCACTCCCTACGTGCAGGAAATCGTACAACAGGCCAACGACGAGCTTTCCAGCCTCGACCCGCTTGAGAAACGATTCGAGGAGACCAAAACACGCGTGCCCCGCTACGACCGCAACGGCCAATACGCCGCTGTCAGCGCCATGATGTACCTGCTCTACGGCATGTTCTTCGGCCTCTTCGTCGCCATGTTCCACTACACCTCGAAAAAGCCGATCGAAAACTTCGTCCCCTCCCAAAGCGACGACCCCCAAGAATAAACTTAAACCTTCTAAACTTCTAAACTTCTAAACTTCTAAACTTCTAAACTTCTAAACCTTCTAAACCTTCTAAACCTTAAAAATGAACATATCCGTAATAGTACCCTTGCTGAACGAAGCAGAATCGCTTCCCGAACTCACCGAATGGATTGAGCGTGTGATGACGGAACACAACTTCACATACGAGATCATCATGGTCGATGACGGCTCCACC
>JAFXPL010000113.1 GCA_017527945.1 Bacteroidales bacterium
AAAATGCGAGGTGCCATTTTGGGCATAAAGAGTCGCGCTACCACCGCAACTTCCGAAAACGTATATGTTTCCATCATCGTCAAATGCAGTTCGCACAATACAATTTGTTAGATTGTTGCCAAGTTCATCGCTTCCCGACCAATAGTTCGCCCACTTCCACTCGCCTTGGGCGGAGGCGGTGAGGAAGGTGAAAAGGGTGAGGATGATGGAAATCAGCCGTTTAATGGCGAGATTTGGGGGCAAGAGGTTGATTTTCATATTGTTATAATTTTAATTGGTTTAACATTCAGATGATAATAATCCCTTATATCCTCTTTGTCGCACAAAAGGACGATTTTGTCACATCGAATGTGAAATTTTTTTGATTGTTATTCGTATGTGGTTGATATTCTTAATGTTTCAATTATTAAAATCAAGGATTATCGGGTTGAGTTTTTTCTAAAATCGTAAAATTTCGGCAACTTTGGAAAAAACTCAGGTTGATGTTGCGTTTCTCCATGATGACGCCACGTGTCACTATCGCAGTAACAAAAAGGTTAGTTAATATCGGTTACTCTCCTGCAATCAACTTATTGATAACATCAATAAATTCCCCTGTTGGAGCAATCAGAGGTGTAACATCTTCTTCTGTTAGGTCAAAGGTGTCACTGTAATCGCCCGTTTGTCGTAATGAGAACAGTCTGCCATACAAGGCACCGTAACGGTTTTCCACCAGCCCTGTTTTAATGAAATGAAGTCCGAACAAATGCATAACACCATGGTGCGTTTGTGCGACCAGACCTTTGTTTATTAGTAAAGCAGAAACTGCGTAAAAGGAGGCATAGTACAAGCGGTTCGCCACAATTTCCCAATATCCCATCGGAACTATGTTCTTGACCTGAAAAAAAGCCTTGTGTGATTTTTCTAACCGATGTTTCACAACGGCCTGTCGTTCCTCATTCGTTAGACTCATAACAGTACGCCCTCCCGCATGACATTTTTATAAAAAGGCGTGAAACTTGCTTTCTCCCAATCTTTTTTTGTATATAAAACAGGACTGATCATAGCATCCACTTCCCATCCAAGTTGATCGAAAGGATATGCTACTTCAGCATAGTCCTGATAGGTGATTTTATCCTTGTCAAGAACTATCAAAACATCCCAATCGGAGCCATCAGTGGCAGTTCCTCTTGCTTGAGAACCAAAAAGGAGTGCCACACCACCGAGAGGGAGGGCCTTATTAGCAGTCTCCTTTAATTTTTTCAGTATGTGTTCCGCAGTCATATATCTTTTTTCGCTGCAAAGATACAACTTTTTCTATAAGTCGCACAAAAGGTTTACTCCCACTCGATCGTTGCGGGCGGTTTCGAGCTGATGTCATAGACCACGCGGTTGACGCCGCGAACCTTGTTGATGATGTCGTTGGAGACCTTGGCCAAAAACTCGTAGGGCAAGTGCGCCCAGTCGGCGGTCATGCCGTCGGTGGAGAGCACGGCACGCAGGGCCACGGCGTTCTCGTAGGTGCGCTCGTCTCCCATCACGCCCACCGATTGAATCGGCAGCAGGATGGTGCCCGCCTGCCACACTTTGTCGTACAAGTCGTTGTCCCACAATCCGTTGATGAAGATGGCATCGGCCTCTTGCAGGATGCGCACTTTCTCAGGCGTGATGTCACCCAAGATGCGCACACCCAAACCGGGACCCGGGAACGGATGACGCTTGATGAGCCGCTCGGGAATGCCCAAGGCCGTGCCGATGCGGCGAACCTCATCCTTGAAGAGCAGCTTCAGCGGCTCGATGATCTTCATGTTCATCTTCTCCGGCAGACCGCCCACATTGTGGTGCGACTTGATGACCATGCCGGTGATGGAGAGCGATTCGATGCGGTCGGGATAGATGGTTCCTTGCGCCAACCACTTGATATTGTCTAACTTGCGGGCCTCTTCCTCGAACACTTCGATGAAGCCCGCACCGATGATTTTGCGCTTCTTCTCGGGGTCGGTCACGCCACGCAATGCGTCGTAGAAACGCTGGGAGGCGTTTACGCCTTTGATGTTGAGTCCCAAAGTTTTGTACTGCTCCAGCACGGAGGAGAACTCGTCCTTGCGCAACAGGCCGTTATCCACGAAGATGCAGTTGAGCTGCTTGCCGATGGCCTTGTTGAGCAGCACGGCCGCCACGGTGGAATCGACACCGCCGGAAAGACCGAGCACCACGTTGTCGCTGCCGACCTCCTCGCGCAGTTCGCGCACGGTGCTTTCGATGAACGATTCGGGGGTCCAGTCCTGCTTGCAGCCGCAGATGGCCTGCACGAAGTTACGCAGGATGGTGGTGCCGTCGGTGGAGTGATAGACTTCGGGGTGGAACTGCACCGCCCAGGTGGGTTCCTCCAAGATATGGTAAGCCGCCACCTTCACCTCCTTGCTACTGGCGATAATATGGTAGTTGTCAGGAAGTTGTAAAATCGTATCGCCGTGTGACATCCACACTTGGCTCTCTTGCGGGACCCCTTTCAGCAGCACGTCATCTTCTTCCACAAAGGCGAGGTGGGCGCGGCCGTACTCGCGGGTGGAGCTGGCCCCGACCGTGCCGCCGCCAACCTGTGCCAAATACTGCGCACCATAGCAGATGCCGAGCAGCGGGTAGTGGCCTCTGATTTCCGAGAGGTCCGGTTTGAAAGCGTTGGCGTCGTTCACCGAAAACGGACTTCCGGAAAGGATAACGCCCTTGATGTCAGGGTCTCCGAACGGAAACTTGTTGTAAGGCAAAATCTCGCAATACGTGTTCAGTTCGCGGATACGGCGCGCGATGAGCTGCGTATATTGGGAACCGAAATCCAAAATGATAATTTTCTCCATCGTTTATTTTTCAAAAATGAGGTACAAAGATTCAATTTATTTCGCTTCGGCTTGCGGACCGGGCATGCGCATTTCCACCATTTCCGCCACGTGGATCATGGTTTTCACGTATTCGCTCTCTGGATAGACTTTCGACATGTTCGTGTTGATTTGCTTCAGCAGGTCCAGATCTTGGTACATGTCGAAGAAGTTCCGCCGGTTATAGCTTTGATAGAAAGCGATATAGGAAGCCATGTTGTTCGGGTGGGTAGCAATGAAATCTTCTAAATATTTTCGATGGTTTTGAAGTGTTTTCACATATTTCGCTTCAATCTCCGCGCGGGAAGAGTCGTTTTCCATGTTTTTTTGGTACGTTTCGTATAATTTTTCCGATTTGGTCACAAATTGTGTCAGCGCACTGTCTAATTGGTGCATCAGCACGGCTTCCTCGCCGCCGGAGATATGGTAGGTTTTGGTGAGGTCTTGCGCATCGGCGGTGATGACCAGTTTCTCGCCTTTTTTGGCCATGGTGGCCAGACTGTTGTCTTCTGTGAGGAACAGTTGGAACATCATGGGGGCGTTTTCGCGCTCTTTAATCAGTTCGTTTTCAGAGGAGACCTTGAAGTCGAAATGTCCGTTTTTCAGGTTGGCGGAATCAATTAGCTCCATGCCTTCCGAGGTGATGAGGGCCAGTACGATTTTTTGGGTGTTTCCGTTTTGGATGTCGCCCGAAATGCGCACGGAGGTGTGTCGGTTGGTACAAGCTGCCAACAAGGATATAGCCAAGAGAAACAGGGGTAATTTCTTCATTGGTGATTAGTGATTGGTGATTAGTGATGAGTGTTAGATGCCGTGCATGGTACATTATACACTGTACATTGTTCATTGTAAGGGGTGGGGGAGAGGTTCTCGCATCCGCAGTTGCGGTCGCGCCGATGCGGGGTGGCACCGTTAATCTTTGGCGAACAAGATGTTAATACACAAATCGTTACGCAAAATAAAATTCCAAATATCAGTTTCTTTTTCATACGGCAAATATACAAAAAAACTTTTTCCTTAAGCAGCCTCGGAGAGGCAATACGCACGTAGTGCAAATAACCCCACACAAGCGTAGCGCAGTGTTGGGGTATCACACAAACACAGGCGTAGCGCAGTGTGGAGAGCACAACCGTGCAAGCCGAAGGTGTCGTGTGTCGCACCGCATCTGTCAGTGTCCGTCACAGTGTGGTGGCAGCGAGGGTGACCACGCTGACTTTCACGCCATCGACCTCTATCAGCTTTCGGATAGCGGCCTCGGTGGTGGCGCCGGTGGTGAGCACGTCGTCGCAGACCAGCACGTGCGTGTAGGCCACTTTTTCGGGATGTTGCACCTCGAAAACCTCCTTCACGTTCTGCCAACGGGCGAACCGGTTCTTGCGGGTCTGTGTGTCGGTGAATTGCGTTCTGACGAGTACGTTGGTCAGGTAGGGGATGCCCATGCCTTTTGAGAGCCCCATGGCTATCCATTCGCTTTGGTTGTAGCCGCGCTTCCGTTTCTTTTTGGGATGCAGCGGGATGGGCAGGATAGATTGGATACTGCGGTATCGTTCCTCCGTAATCAGTTGTCCACCAAAATATTCGCCTAATACCGCTCCGATTTCTTTTTGACCTTTGTACTTGAGATTGTGGAGGATTTTTTGGGTGTGGTTGGCTTTCTTGTAACTCATCAGGGCGGTGACTTCTTCCACGGGAACACGTCCGTCGAACACTTTCCGCAGTGGGTTGAAGTGCTGTTTATGGAACTGTGTTTCAGGTAGATGAAGCATGCAATTCAAGCAGAGGCATTGCTCGTTTTGTTGGAGAGCGTCGCCGCATGATGCGCACAATCGTGGGTAGAAGAGGGATAAGACGTTGTCAATCAGTTTCATAGTTTTATTTATTTTGTTTACAGGGTAGATAACGAAACCGAGACCATTTTATTGTAACGGTTTGCGAGTTTGGAAGATTTGAATCGAAAAGAGTAGGGGAGTGTTTTATTTCCTTTTCTCCACTGAGAATCCAAATTTGCCGATTTTTTCGCCCAAAGCGTAGTAATGTCCGTGCGAATAGGTCACCAAATCGGCACGTTGCAGGTTGATGGCATCGGTTTTCTTGGAAAACAGATGTTCGTTCACGTGTACGGCCACCACTTCGGCGAGGAACATGTCGTGGGTGCCGAGAGGGATGATTTGCGTGATTTTGCATTCCAGGTTGACGGGCGACTCTTCGATCATAGGTGCGCGTACTTTAGTGGCACGAATCGGTGTCAGACCTGTTTCCAGAAATTTGTTGTATTTTTTTCCCGAACGCACTCCACACCAATCGGCAAAAGGGGCCAATTTCTTGTCAACCAGGTTAATGACAAATTCCATGTTTTTTTTGAGGATGGCATACGAGTGGCGTTCCGGGCGCACGGAGATGAAACACATGGGCGGGTCGGAATTTACCGTTCCCGCCCATGCGATGGTGATGATATTGTATTCATCGGGGGTGTTGCCGCAGGAGACCATGACCACTGGAGTGGGGTTGAGCATGTTGCCTCCGCGCAGTTCCCGTTTCTGGATTTTTTCCATTATCTGCTGATGCCCACGGCGGACACATTGGGGATGATGAGCAGCGGCATCTTGGAGGTGCTGAGAATCTCGCGCATGTGGGCGTTGCTGGTGAAGTCGGTCTCGTTTTCCTCGCGCATGATGGCAATCAGGTTGGCATCGAGCGTGAAAGCGTGATTCAGCAACATTTGCACGAGATTGTCCTGTACGGTCAAGGTTTCCAAGTCGAAGCGGACATTGGCATCCTCGCACATGTCGGCAGCATGACGCATCTGAACGTTGATGATATGGCGCGTGTCGGCGTTATTCGGATAGTAAATGCCGGCAATGGCAACCTTGGCGGCAAAAGCCTTCGCCAGGAAAGTAGCGTAGCGCATTTTCTGCAAGGTCTCGAAACTCAGGTCGATGGGGGCATAGATGTTATGCAGGTCGCGTTTGATTTCGATGTTTTCGCGCATGATGAGGATTGGAACAGTGGCGTCTTTGATCAGGCGATAGACGTTGTTGCCGATATAGCCTTCCTCGAATCCCGAGGTGCCGTGTGTACCCATCACGATGATGGATTCGGGCTGGTTGGCGGCATATTTGGTCACTTCCGCGTGAACCTTGCCTTCCAAGACAACTATATTTACCTCTGTTTCAGGAGATTCCATCTTACACATGTCTCTCCATTCATCCAGGGCGGTCTGAACTTTGTGGATATAGTTGTCACCGCCGTCATCGGTCACATTGTTGGAGACGCCTGGGGTTTTCACCCAAACCAGGTGCATGTCGGCGCCTGTTTTCAGCGCCAGTGAAACTGCGTGGCGCATTGCGTTGAGGGAGCTGTTGGAAAAATCCACGCCTACGATAATGTTTTTCATAATAATCGGTATTTAGATGATGAATAAATTATTTAGCTTCGCTTGAATAGTTGGGAGCCTCGCTGGTGATGGTGATGTCGTGCGGATGGCTTTCCAGGACGCCGGCGTTGGTGATGCGGCAGAAGCGGGCGCCATGCAGTTTCTCAATGTTGGCTGCACCGCAGTAGCCCATGCCGGAGCGCAGGCCGCCGGCCATCTGATAGACCACCTCATAGAGGTCGCCCTTGTAGGGCACGCGTCCCACGATGCCTTCGGGCACCAGTTTTTTGGCATCATCGACATCGCTTTGCATGTAGCGGTCCTTTGATCCGTGCTGCATGGCTTCGAGGGATCCCATTCCCCTGTAGGTCTTGAATTTACGCCCATTGAAGAGGATGGTGGTGCCGGGCGACTCTTCCACGCCGGCGAGCAGGCCGCCGAGCATCACGGAGTCGCCACCTGCGGCGAGGGCCTTGACGATGTCGCCGGAGTAGCGGATGCCGCCGTCGGCGATGAGCGGGATGTCGTAGCCTTGGAGGGCTTTATAGACACCGTAGATGGCGCTGAGTTGCGGCACGCCCACGCCGGCCACCACGCGGGTGGTGCAGATGGATCCGGGGCCTATGCCCACTTTTACGGCATCGGCGCCGTTGTCGGCAAGCAGCTTGGCCGCCTCGCCCGTGGCGATGTTGCCCACCACAACGTCCACGTTATCAAAATGTTTCTTGATTTCAACAAGCGTGTTGATCACATTTTTCGAGTGGCCGTGTGCGCTGTCGAGCACAAGGGCGTCCACACCGGCCTCCACGAGGGCTTCGGCACGCTGCACCGCATCGGCGGTGATGCCGATGCCGGCAGCCACCCGTAGCCGTCCTTGAGCATCTTTACAGGCGAACGGTTTGTCTTTGGCCTTTGTTATGTCCTTGTAAGTGATTAAACCTAAGAGAGTTCCGTCCTCCGCCACAACTGGGAGTTTTTCAATCTTATGTTCCTGCAGAATGTCGGCGGCGCGATACAGGTCGGTGTTCCGGGTCGTGGTGATTAGCCCCTCCTTCGTCATCACGTCGCAGATGTTGCGGTTGAAGTTTTTTTCGAAGCGGAGGTCGCGGTTGGTGACGATGCCGACCAGGATGTTTTTTTCGTCCACCACAGGGATACCGCCGATGTGATAGTCTGCCATGATGCGCAGGGCGTCGCCCACGGTCTTGTCGGGCGTGATGGTCACCGGTGCGTTGATCATGCCGTTCTCGGCACGTTTCACCGACGCCACTTGCTTGGCTTGTTCGGCGATTGACATGTTCTTGTGAATCACGCCGATGCCGCCTTCGCGGGCAATGGAAATGGCCATCTTCGACTCTGTGACCGTGTCCATGGCCGCAGAGACAAACGGCAGGTTCAGACGTATGTTGCGCGTGAACCGCGTTCTCAAATCAATCTCTTTAGGAAGCACTTCCGAATATGCCGGAATCAAAAGCACATCGTCAAAAGTCAACCCTTCTAATGCTATTCTTTCTGTGATAAAGGACATAATGGACTATATTTTATTTTCGTGCAAAAATACGAAAATTATAATATGTACCGACACTTGCCAAAAATATATTTTCAGTTCCTACCTGTCGATGTATAAAATCTTGGTTCTCACATCAGGGAATCCCATCTTTTCCAAGCATTTTTGATATTCTTCAAGTTGCGCTTCATATTCGGTTTTGTGTTCACTGCCCGTCTTGTAGTCGATGATCATGACATGGTCGGGCTTCAGGATGATGCGGTCGGGACGCCGCACTTCGCCAGAATCTGTAATGATGGATGCTTCGTTCAACACCTTGTCCTCGTCGTTCGGGTAGAAATAAGGGCGAAGGTTCTCGTCAGACCAAGTGATTTCAAATAAATGGAGGAGTCGCGCACGTATTTCCGCAGATTCTCCCTGCACCAATTTCTCCCGTTTTTCTTTCGTGTCGGGAAAGAGTGTTAATTTTTGCAAAAACGAATGGATGTAGGTGCCTTTTTCTTGGGATTCGGTATTGGATTCCGAAGGAACCACTTTGATGTGTTCGTTTGCTTCAAAATAAAGCTCCGAGCAGGTGACCTGGATAGGTGGTGCTGACTTTTTGGGCTCGTCGGGCTGTTTTTGATTTTTCCAGTTGAAGTCGCCGAAATAAGGGATGTCGTTTTCCTTTTTCAACGTTTCGGAAAATTCCTTCAAGATTTTTTTTACGTTTGTTTTGCCGTTTTGTTCCTCAGAGCCTTCGCTTTGTTTCGATTTCGCGCCTTCCGTGAAGTCCGCAATGACGTACAGCATGTCGCGCGCACGGGTGAAATCGACATACCACAGATTCAGGGCATCCAGTTCTTCCTTTTGCTGTTCTTTTTCATAATCATCTTGAAAATCAGAGTATTTCATGTCTTTTGCATGTCTCATATAGCAGCTGAGGCCGGAGGTTTTGTCTTTTACCCAATAGTGGGTGTCGTTGCGGTTGGACGTGGTGCATTGGGTGATGACGACAGGGAACTCCAGTCCCTTGGAAGCGTGGATGGTCATCAGCCTCACGGCATCGGAGGAACCCGCCAGCGAAAGTCGTGGAATGGTTTCACGATACCTGTTCATGTCGTTCCACCAGACAAGGAAGTTGGCGGTGGCGGCGACCTGCGTCTGCGTATATTCATGCACGCGGTCGAGAAAATCGGCGATGAAGGGGTCAGCCTCCACGGGGAATCTGTAAAATTGCAGAATTTCCTTCACTGCAATGGGAAACGGGCTTTTGTCCCAGGAATCCAGTGTGGACTTAAAATCTTGGATATCAAAATGTTTTTCCAGAATCTTGAAAAAACCGCTTTTCTGCAAATCGCACCATAGAATGTTGGGATCAAGATGATTTTTATGGGCGAGGTATTGGATTATGGTTGCCTGCGACAGAATGTCGTTGGGGTTGGTAAGGATTCGTAAAGTGCTGATAATGACGTTTATATTCGGATTATCACAAAGCTGTAAGGATTCGGAAGTGACAACGGGGATTCCGGCAAGCATCAGGTTCCGGGCAAGTTCGTTGCATTTTCCCCTGCCGCTGAGCAAGACGGTTATGTCTCGGAACGCGTAGCCTCGCTTTCGGGCGTCCAGCACCGCATAGATGGTTTCGGCCGCCATGGGCGGAAGTTTTAGGTAAATTTCATCATAAAAATCGTTTTCGCATTCCGGCCATATTTTCCGAATGTCTTTGTAATCCTGCTTGTTGTAGCCGTAAAGCTGTACTAATCCCCCTTCTTTTCCTGGTCGGGTCTTCTGTTCCACTTCCTTATAGTACTCTTCCCAGCCTTCTTGTTCGGCGTAGTGTTTGAAGAACTTGTTGTTGAATTCTATCACGGCGGATTGTGAACGGAAGTTAGTGGTGAGAGGGGTGTAATGAAAGGCTGTTTTGTCGTGGAGCAACGATGCGACATCCCTGTCGGCGCTTTGTTTTAGGCGGTTATAGTCTGAAAGATTGTAAAACAGTTCCACTTCGCCGTTGCGGAACCTGTATATTGATTGCTTGACATCTCCAAACAGTGTCAAGTTTCCATTATTGCCCAATACGTTGAAAATCAATGGTTTCATATCAAACCATTGCATAAGGGATGTGTCTTGGAATTCATCAATGAACAGGTTTTGGTAGTGGTCCATCTTCTCGAACAGACTGTCACCGCCTCCATTTTCGATTTCATCGCTCAACAGCGGGTTGCTTTCAGACAGGAAGAAGGAATTGGTCTGATTCTTTATGTTTTCAATATGGTCACGCAAGGCGTTCAGCACCAGCAGGTAGTTGGCGTTTTGGGAAAGCAATCGGTAAGAAAAGAAAGATTTTGCATTTTTTAACACTATATCCCTGATTTGCTCGAAAATGTCATTCAGTTGGTTGGAATAGTGTTCTTTCTGACTTTTGTGGCGCTCCTTCATGGAGGTGCTCCAGTTCTTAGGGTAGGCGAGAGCCTTTTCCACATTCATGGGTTTGTGGCACTTGCTGTTTTCAAAACCCTTTTCTAATTGAAAAGGGTCGTCGGCGATGTGGTCGAACCATTGGTCCCATTTGTAGGTTTGATTGGCTTTAAGACCTTCTTGTTCAGCTGATTGCAGAATTTGAAGAGCTTTTTTCGCCCATGGTTCCACTTGTTTTTTGCAGGTTTCGAGAATATGGTGCTGCTCTTGTTTCCAGAAATCTGTAATGATTGATAAATCAGAAAGTTCAGGAAACAGTTTGAGATGCGGATGACTCTTTTCTGCATCGTAGTAGATGATGGCGAGGGCTTTTGACAGGAATCGATGGATATTTGCGCCGCCCTTCTCTTCCAGTTGTTGCAATAGTTCCTTAACCACCACATTGAACTGATTTTGATTATTTGGCAACTCGCAGACATACTGCTCGATGGCCATTTTGAAGAAATCTGTCAGGCGGATTTGCACGGCATAGTTCATGCTGAGGTTGAAAAGGAGTGCCGAGGAGCGGATGACGCGTTGAATGAAACTGTCTATTGTCGTGATGCTGAAACGTGCATAGTCATATAAAATGCTATGTAGCAATGATTTTGAAGTTTCTCTAATAAACAAGAAACATTCCTCTTCCGAGAAAGGGTGTGCCGCTCCGAAAACTTTCTTGCACAGATTGTTGAAGTCGTTTTGGTCAAGTTCCGTAATGTTTTGCGCGAAAGCAAATCTGTTGAGCTGCTTCACCACCCGTTCTTTCATCTCGGCGGCGGCGTTATTGGTGAATGTGATGGCCAGAATGCGTTGGAAATCAGTGCACGAGGGACATTCAAAATGGCGATGGTCCAGTTGATTGGCAAAACGTCTCAGGTGAGGTTTGAGGCAGGTGGCGAGATAGTCGAGCACCAGATTGTAGGTTTTTCCGGAGCCTGCGGAGGCGGAATAGACAGTGAGCATTGGAAGGGTTAATGGGTTAGGGTTAGTTGGTTTTGAAGGTATAGGAGATTTGGGCGAGATCGGCGTTTGCCTTGACGATTTTCTGCTTGAGGTTTTGTTTGAAGTTCACCACTTTGTCCATCATTTCGGGATTGTTGACGCTGAGCATTTGCAGGGCGAGGATGGCAGCGTTCTGTGCCCCATTGATGGCGACGGTGGCCACAGGGATTCCCGGAGGCATCTGCAGCATGGCGAGGGCGGCGTCCATGCCTTCGAGCGACGACTTGATGGGCACGCCGATGACGGGCAGGGGGGTCATTGCGGCGATGACACCGGGCAGATGGGCGGCCATGCCCGCACCGGCGATGATTATCTTGATGCCGCGCTCGTGGGCATGTTTGGCGTATTGTGCCACCTCATCCGGTGTGCGGTGCGCCGAAAGGGCCAACATCTCAAACGGGATTTCCTGATTGTCAAAAAATTTGCAGGCCGCCTCCATCACCGGAAGGTCGGAGGTGCTGCCCATGATAATACTGACTAAAGCTTGCATGTCTTTTCTTTTTTAAGGTTAATTTCAGAAGCGCAAAAATACACATTTTCCTTAACCTTTTTTTTGTACCTTTGCGCCCTCAAATTTTAAAGTGAAAAGAATGATAAAAAAATACGCTCTCTCTTTGCTGATGCTGGCATGCAGTGTTGTCGCATTTTCTCAAAACGCTGTGTTAAAAGGATTTACCTACGATGAGTCTTCGGGCGAAATCTTGCCTTATAGTACTATCCAGCTGATGGGCACCGGATACGGCACTCTTTCCGATGCTTCGGGAGCTTTCCTCATCAATAAAATTCCGGCCGGTACCTATACGGTCAAAGTGTCCCATTTGGGATATAACGATTTCATTGACACCGTCACTTTTGCAAGCAGCGGATCCGTAACCAAACGCTACAACATATCTCCAAACACACAAACACTTGATGCTGTGCAGATTATGGGCGAAAACACGCAGAAGGTGCAGGAGACGCGCACCGCTGTCATCAGTGTGACTCCCAAGGACATGAGCAAGATGCCGGCTATTGGTGGACAGCCTGACTTCGCACAATATCTGCAGGTGCTGCCCGGCATCATCTCCACTGGCGACCAAGGCGGACAGCTCTATGTGCGTGGCGGCACCCCCGTGCAAAACATGCTCCTCCTCGACGGCATGATCCTGTACAACCCTTTCCACTCCATCGGCATCTTTTCCGTTTTCGACATGGACATCATGAGCAGTGCGGATGTCTATACTGGCGGATTCGGTGCGGAGTTCGGCGGCCGTATCTCTTCCGTGATGGACATCAAAACCCGCGACGGCAACAAGAAGCGACTGGCCGGCAAGGTCGATTTGAGCAACATCGGGGCGCAGCTGCTCCTCGAAGGCCCGCTGCTGAAGCTCAAGGATGACCGGAAGACCGCCATCAGTTTCATCCTCTCTGGCAAGGGCTCCTTCCTTGAACAATCTTCCAAAGTCTTCTATCCTTACGTGAAAAATGCCGAAGGATTGCCTTACACTTTCCTCGACCTCTACGGTAAAGTTACGCTCTCCACCCGGAACGGCTCTCGCTGGAACATCTTCGGATTCAATTATGATGACCGTGTAAAATACAATTCCATAGCGAACTACGGTTGGGATAACTGGGGTATCGGAACCAACTTCCTCATTGTGCCCGGCGATGCACCCACTACCCTTGAAGGCTCGCTCTCCTACTCCAAATACGAGTCCGAACTTCAAGACGCCAATTTCGACCCGCGCAGGAGCTCCATGGACGGATTCACCTTCAATTTCGGCTTCAACTACTACCTCGGTAAAAGCCTCCTGAAGGTTGGTATCGATGTGGTCGGGTACAACACCAACTACGAATATTATACCATTTATCATTCCCAGCATAAAATCGAAGACCACACCACCGACATGTCGCTCTTTGTTAAATATAAGTACAATTTCCGCAATAAACTGTTGATTGAACCGGGCTTCCGGTTGCAGTATTATTACTCCCTCGGCGAAGTCTCGCCTGAGCCTCGATTGGCTATTAAGTACAATATATTGAATAACTTGCGTTTAAAACTGGCGGCGGGCATGTATTCACAGAACTTGGTGGCTGTTACGTCTGACCAAGATGTGGTGAGCCTGTTCAATGGTTTCGTCTCTTCGCCGTTGGAGAGTGCGTTGCTACCCGAGACCTTGATTGGCGACGACAAGGAAATCAAGGGCCGTCTGCAGAAATCGCAGCACGTCATTCTCGGACTGGAATACGACCCCATCAGCCCGCTGAGCATCAACATTGAAGGCTATTACAAACATTTCTCGCAGCTGATTTCCGCCAACCGTTACAAGATGGTGGACACGGATAGTGAATTCATTTGGGAGAAAGGAGATGCCTATGGTGGCGACATTTCCGTGAAATATGAGCAGAAAGGCGTTTACCTTTGGTTTGTCTATTCGTTGGGTTGGGTGAAGCGCAACGACGGTGTCGTCACCTACTATCCACATTTCGACCGCCGCCACAACATCAACCTTGTGGCTTCCTATTCGTTCGGCAAACGTCGTTCTTGGGAAATCAACGCACGTTGGAATTTCGGTACTGGTTTCCCGTTCACGCAGACGCAGGCTTACTATCCGCACTACGACCCGAGCCAAATCAACGACAACTATGTGACCAACAACGAGGATGTCTATTTCCTCCTTGCCGGTTTCAACCAGTCGCGCCTGCCCAGCTACCATCGTCTCGATATCGGCGCGAAGAAGAAATTCTACCTCGGTCAGCGGCACACGCTCGAAGCCAGTGTCTCCATGACCAATGTCTATAATTATCGCAATATCTTCTACGTCAACCGAAACACGAACGACATCGTCTATCAGTTGCCGTTCCTTTACTACTTTGGCTTGACGTGGAGGTTCTGACAAAAGGGAACAGTGGCTTTTGTGATTCCAGAAATTGCAGACTTTGAGATGGAGTTTTTCCATTTTGTGTAATAAAATATCTCAGTGAGATTTCCATGGAGATTCAAATGCTAAAAAAAAGAATATGTAAACTATTGTTAGTAAGGTAATTATAACAAAAAGAAAAAAATATTCAGTTTGGTGACGAGCAATTGAAAAAAAGTGTATTTTTGCGCCATCAAACAACGAACGGATCGGTAGTTCAGTTTGGTTAGAATACATGCCTGTCACGCATGGGGTCGCGAGTTCGAGTCTCGTCCGGTCCGCAAAAGAAAAGGAGAAATTTATGTTTCTCCTTTTTTTGTTGTATCCCCTGTAGAGTTGCCACAATGCGACAGCCCTACAGACAGCAACACTAAGTGCCAATGACTAACTACTCACTATCCTTCACACACCTTACCGAATGTCCATAGCACTTGTATTCCAGGTAATTGTAGCTTTCGTTCTTGAAGTCGTAGATGATGCAGCACCAGGCTTCATTGCGGCTGAAGTTGTCAGCACTCCAGAAGTAGGTCTGGTAGCCGGCATATTGGTAGCCGTTTTCGGTGAAGGCGCCGGCGGGCGTGGCATCGAAGCCGGACTTGGCACAGTCGATGGAATAGTAGGGTTCCCACATCTGGGTGGAAGCTCTCATAGCCTCGCCGGCCACGTGGTGACCGCCCAATGTTGTGAACAGCAGGTCCCAGTCCCCGTTGTTCGGCAGATGCCATCCTTCGGGGCAAATGCCGCGAACGATACGGGTCATCGATTTTCCGCTGTTTTGGTGTGCGGGCAGATCCATGGCTGCCGTCCAGTTGTAGAGTATGCCGTGCCGAAGGTCTGTCGGGGTGGCGTAATAGGCCGCATATTCAGGCTGTGATGCAGTAAAATAGGGGTTGAAATACCATCTTACTCCAGTCGGGGAGGATTTGCAGCGCATATTCTCCGCCATCCAGCATTGCGTGCCGATTTGCACAGTGCGGTAAACATTTCCCTCATGGTCTTTCACAATCGGTGCCGACGGGCAGAACGAATAGCGCCCTTCCTTTTGCTGCGCCGATAGGGTAAGGGAGACACACGTGAAAAAGAAAAACAATAGCACGTGAGGGGTGAAGATCACTTTATGTAAAAACGTAGAGACGCAAAATTTTGCGTCTCTACAATATGAGTGGGAAGATAATATCATAAAAATGTTTAATACTTCGTCAGTGACTCGAACTTTTCGAGGTTCTTAAGGGCGATGGCAGTGCCGCGTGCCACGGCGCGGAGCGGGTCTTCCACCACATGCACGGGAAGTTGTGTGATTTTGTTGATACGTTTGTCGAGGCCGCGAAGCAGCGAGCCGCCGCCGGCAAGGTAGATGCCTGTCTTGAAGATATCGGCCGACAGCTCGGGCGGGGTGACGTTCAGCGCCTGCATCACCGCATCCTCGATGGAATTGATGGAATTGTTGAGGGCGGTGGCGATTTCCTGGTAGTTGATCATGATGCTGCGCGGAATCCCGTGCACCAGGTCGCGGCCATAGACCTCATAGTCGGCGGGCGGGTTGTCCAAATGCGTGATGGCAGCGCCCACGTTGATTTTGATCTGTTCGGCCGTCGGGATGCCGATGTCGAGGTTATGCTCACGGCGCATGAACTCCTTGATGTCCGTGTTGAGACGGTCGCCAGCCACCTGCACCGATTTTTTGGAGGCGATGGAACCGAGGGCGATGACGGCCACCTCGCTGGTGCCGCCGCCGATGTCGATAATCATGTTGCCGTTGGCGTCCAGCACGTCAATGCCGCTGCCGATAGCGGCAGCCATCGGCTCGTAGATCAGTCGGACTTCCTTGGCGCCGGCCTGTTCCGCCGACTCGCGCACAGCACGCTCCTCCACCTCCGTGATGCCGGAAGGGATGCAGATGATCATCTTCATGGCCGGGGTGATCAGCGAATGTTTGGTATTGGTCATCTTAATGAATTCGCGCAACATCAGCTCCGTGGGCTGGAAGTCAGCGATGACCCCGTTGCGCAGGGGACGGACCGTATATATCTCGCCAGAGGTCTTGCCCTCCATCATCAGCGCTTTCTTGCCGACCGCCACAACGGATTTCGTGCGGGAGTCGATAGCAATGATGGACGGTTCATCCACCACTACCTTGTTGTCGTGCAAAATGACCGTGTTGGCAGTGCCCAAATCTATGGCTATCTCTCTGGTAAACAATGAAAACAAACCCATTTTATGTATTCTTTTTATAAACTTGCAAAAATATAAAATTTATTTGGATTTTACGTGTTGTGGGATAAAAAGTTACACGAAAGGTTAGGGGTAAAGATTAAAGGTTGACGAGTAAACGAGTGGAAAGTAAAAATTGGTACTTTTGCCATCTGGTTTATTGTTTTATAACGTGTTAATTATTAGAGTTATGAGAATATTTTTTGCGTTGCTGCTTCCAATAGTCTTTTTGTCGGGCGGCGGCATTTGGCCATGGGGTGCATTTTCCGCGCATCAGCAAGAAGCGATTCAGACCGAGCCAAGTGCTGACACCCTCACGCTGATGTTCATCGGCGATGTGATGTCGCACAGTCCGCAGGTGACTGCGGCGAAATTGGCGGATGGTACATACGACTACGCGCCGTGCTACCGTTTTCTCGCACCCTACATCGCCTCGGCGGATCTCTGCATTGCCAACATGGAGGTGCCGCTTGCGGGCGAACCCTATACTGGCTACCCGCAGTTCTCCTGTCCCGACCAGATGATGTCGCAGCTCTTTGATGCAGGTGTGGATGTCTTCCTGACCTCTAACAACCACACGTGCGACAAAGGGGCGAAGGGACTGCGCCGCACCATCCACGTCATGGACAGCCTCGGCATCCCGCATGTGGGCACTTACCTCGACAGCGCGGACTTCAACCGACGCAATCCGTTGATTATCGATAAAAACGGCTTTCGCATAGCCGTACTGAACTATACGTATGGCACAAACGGGATTCCCGCACCCAAACCGTTTATTGTCAATTTGTTGGATTCTGCCTCTATCGCCCGTGACGTGGCTCGCGCCAAGGAGCTGGAAGCCGATTTCATCGTGGTGATGCCGCATTGGGGCATCGAATATGAACGGCACCAAAACAAGGCGCAGGAGCGTTTCGCGCGATATATGTATGAATGTGGTGCGGACATGGTGGTGGGCGGGCATCCGCATGTGGTGCAGCCCATCACGTTGGAAAACAGAAACGAACAGGGTGTGGCACAGCGTGTTACAGCATATTCGTTAGGTAATTTCGTTTCGAACCAACGAAAACGCTACACCGATGGCGGCATCATCGTGAAATGCGAGATTGTCAAGCAGTCTTCCGGAGAACAGCAGATTACAAGTTACGAATATCTCCCTTATTGGGTCTATAAAGGTATATGCCAAGGGATGTACCAATACCATATCCTCCCCGCAAAACATGCGGTGGAAAATTGCGCATGGTATAACATCCACGGTGTGGACTCCGTAGCGTTAAACCAATTTTACGAAGATACGAAAGCGCTGATTGACAGCGTTCCCGAATCGATGTTTAGTTTTTCTTCAGCGACTCGATAACGCCTTTCACCTCATCGCCGGCCTCGTCAACAGCATTGTTGAAATCTTGGAGAATCAGGTGGGCTTTGGCTTGGGCGAAATAGCCCTTGCACTCGCCTTTCAGCTCGTTCACGTGCGTGGTCTCCTCGCCGGAGAGCTCTTTTTTTTCCACCTTGGCGACATATTTTTCGAATTTGGCCTGTGCCTTCTCCAAGTCGGAGGCGGAATAGTTTTGGTATTCCTGCTCCACCAGGGCGGTAAACTTCTCCAATTTCTTGATTTTCGCAGATTTGCTATTGCAAACTAACAGGACAATGGCCAGAACTACGACTGCGCATACTGCCGCGATAATCAGATTTCGTGTTTTTTTCTCTTCCATTTTGGTATTCAATTTAATTATAGTTTCGATTATTTCAAAAAAACTTGCAAAAGTAATATTTTAATCGGTTGTGATACATCGTCTGAACGGAAATTCTTTTCAGAAAATTCCTAATTGTTCAGAACCCGGTCCAGAAGGTTTCCCAGAGTTTGTGTTCCATTTCCTGCCAGGTTTGGCGGGTGGCGCCGGCAAAGTCCGCGCTATACTGGTTGAGCAGTTTCTGTGCTTCTTCTTTCTTACCGTCATTCAACAGGTTTACGGCCTTTTTCTCCACTGCGGGCAGCTCCTCGAACGCTTTGTCCTCATAGCGCATGATGTTGGCCATCATCATGTCTTTTGCGCGGCCCCAGCGGACTTGCGCCAGTTTGTTGGCTTTGCGGTAGTGCCACAGCACGGCGTTTTCGTTGTAGCGGTAGTGGCCGCACACGTTGAACCCGGCGGGCATCTTGGTGGCGCCGGCGTAAATCGGGATGCGCGGGCTTTGGCCGGGATTCTCCACGGAGAACCAGCAGAGGCCGCCCACCTCGTCGGGCAGCCAGTCGCGGCACTGCATGATGAACGAGTAGGAGCACCACGACATCGCCACGCCTCTGTAAAACGTGACCGTGCCGGGTTTCAGGAAGTTGTACATCGCACGCTCGTTGCCGTCCATCCACGGGTTGGCGTTCGGGCAGATGATGGTGTCCTTGTAGGGGTTTCCATTCTTGTCTTTGCGGTTCACTTCCATTTTGAGGTTGCCTACCTGGTCGAGCATGGTGCCTTCGTAAGTGGCTCTGAACAAGGCCATCACATCGCGCACATCCACCTTTTTCTCCGGTTTCACCGAGAAGGGCAGTGCCTCGGCGTTGAGGTCGAGATTCAATGACGGGGCCAACTCGTTGAAGATGTACCACTCGCGCTCCTTGTGGTTTTTGCCTTCGGCGTAGGAAGCGTTAAAGGCTTTCCACCAAAGAAAATCACCTTTGCCGTCCCAGAGACCGTACTTCTTGGCCACCTTTTCGATATTGTCGGAACAGAGGAAGTTGTTCTTGTCTTTGCGGTTGAGTTTGCCGATGCGCGGCACGTTGCAGCTTACGGCCACTTCATCGTCGGGCACGCGCTGCGCCACCCACATCCCGCCGATCACGTCGGGTCCCTCGCCGAGGATTTCCATCTGCCACACCTCGTTCTTGTCGGCAATGGTGATGCACTCGCCGCCGTCGGCATAGCCGTACTGCTTCACCAGGTCACCGATGAGCAGAATGGCTTCGCGGGCAGTCGTACACCGCTGTAAAGCAACCCGTTGCAGCTCTTCAATCATGAACATGGCGTTGCTGTTCACCAGGGTGTCGGGACCGGAGAAGGTGCTCTCGCCCATGGCTAACTGGTGCTCGTTCATGCACGGGTAGGCGGTGTTCATGTAGGCGTAGGTGTGCGCGGCTTCGGGGATTTCGCCGGCCAGCACCAAATTTTCCATGCTTTTGGGCGTTTCAGTGTGCATAGTGCCCTTATAGACCTTGTGCATGGTACCGGGTTTGTGGTCGGCGGCCGGCTCGATGGTCACCCACGTGCGATACTTGCTGTCGCAGGTGTGCGAGGTGATGACCGAACCATCGGCGGAAGCCTTCTTGCCCACCATGATGGAGGTGCAGTTCGCGCCTACCAATTGTTCATTTTGGGCGAAACTCCAAAAAGTGAAAGTCAATAATTCGACAATAAAGAAGAATTTTCTCATAAACAGGGTGGTTTTGATAAAGCGGCAAAGATACATTTTTTTATGAACAGTGAATAGTGGTCAGTAATCAGCAGTCCTCACCAATTCTCAATTCTTATTGTCACCGCATCACCGTCACGCTGCCGGTCACGGTTTTAGGCTTTTCACCGCGCGACTTGTAGCGCACCGTCACGGCATAGATCCCGTCGATGGCATTGGCGCCGTCCCAGCCGTAGGCCTTCTCCTCCGTTCGGAACACCAATGTGCCCCAGCGGTTGTAGATATCCATCCGGTACTCCTCGATTTCGTCGGGGTAGCTGAATACAGGCAGGAAGACTTCGTTGTGGCCGTTCCGGTCGGGGGTGAAGGCGTTGGGGAGGTAGAGTTCCTGCTCGCAGCGCTTGTAATTGACGTTTACCGCGTCCCAGTGGGAGAAACACTTGTTGCTCACCTCCACGCTGTAGGTTCCCGGCCCGCGCACCACATAGACTGGCTGCGTGCTGCCGTCCTGCCACAGATAGTCGCAGTAGGGTGTCTCCGCGCTGAGGGTCAAGGTTTTGCCCTCGCACAGCGTTGTGTCGGGGCCGAGGCTCACCTCGAAGTCGTTGAGGTAGCCGATGTTGATGGTGTCGCCCGCCCCGAGGCAGTGGTCGGTGATGACCACCCAGTAGTCGCCGTCCTGCCAGACCGTGTAGGAGGTGTTGGTGCTGTTGTCCTGCCAAAGGTACTGCGCGGGGTGCGGCTGCGTGGCATCCAACAAGAGGGTGGCCAACTCGCAAAGGATGCTGTCGTGGCCGAAATCGACGGAGGACTGCCCATAGAGGCTGACGTGGAAGCTGTCGCTTTCAGCGCGGCACCCGATGTTGGCGACGATTACCTGGTAGGTGCCGGCGGAATCCACGGTGATGGCGGGCGTGGTCGCGCCGTTGCTCCAGAGGTAGGAGAGAGCACTAGGCTGTTCAACCGAGAGCGTCGCACCGGCGCACACGGTGGTGTCGTGCGCGGCGGTGAGCAGCGGCGGCGGCACCACGGCCACGAAGGTCGTGGTGGTGTCGGGGCAGTCGTAGTGGAGGACGCACTGCACGGTGAGGGTGTCCAAGGAGGCGAGCAGGAACGAGTAGCCGTCGCCAAGGTGGGAGACCCCATCGACAATCCACTCCACGGGCACCGAGTCGGGATTGTGCTCGACGAGGAGGGACAGGGTGTCGCCGAGGCAGCGGTGAACTAAATCCGAGTCAATAACGCTGAGGTTGGAGTGGGGGTAAAGGGATTCCAAATAGTTGTAAGGAGAGGAGCCTTCCATGAAATAATAAACACACAAGACGGAATCCATATAGCTGGGATAGTACTCGGGAACATCATCTGTATAAGAATAGCCGATTTCGTGAATGTAACCAGTAAAGCCATTAGGATTGTCAACGGTGATATAGTCCGGAAGAGTGTCGTAACCATACCAGGCAAACTGGGCGGAATAATACTCCCCGTTCGTGCCAGGAAAGGAATCAAAGGCACTGGCAGGGATACTTTGACCGTTCAATGCTGTGGTGGAAAGCCCGTTCTCATGGACATAGATGGTCAAATCTATGTATGGGGTATATGGGTGCGGGATAGTCAGTGGAAAGGGGTGTTTTGTGATGGGGTAGTCCCAGTGAGTGGCCATTCTCTCAGTAGGGTGGATTGGGGTTTGGTTGTATGTTTGTAACATATTGTAAGGAACCAATCCTTGAATGGGGTCATATATCTGAAAATCGGGTACATGATAAGTGTCATGCGTGACTTCGGCCGGAATGGACGTTCGGATGAACGCGTAGATGACGGAGTCTGGTGGGTCACCAATCATAGCGGTATAATTGTTGTGATAGGTGGCTATGCGGTTGCTTGCGACCCAAGGATAACTGGTGAAATTTGTCACTGTAGAAGGTAACGAATACATTGACTCGAACAAATTGTTATGTAAAGCACGTACAAGATAATCCTTGCCAAAATGGATGCTTTCATTAGGCAAACTGTATGTGTTCAGCCATTGAGTTGCTCCACCATCTTTATAAGGAATGAATCTTTTACAATTTGAAAAAACATTCTCATTCACCACCATCCCACTGTTATTATAGAAGAAACTTGCTTCTCCTGCTTGTAGCATAACCGTGCTGTTAATCCAGGACACTTCCGTACTGTCTGAAGGGGCAATCACATAAATGAGACTGGAAGGAGATACATGGTAATGACTATAATAAAAATTTAGGGGAAACAGCGGAATCTTAATTGGAAAGTTATAATGCGATTCAAAAGGATTACTGGCAAGCTTCGGCGACTGAATCCAGACTTGAACATCATCAGTGGTACGGATGACAACCGTCCCCCCCTGAAGCGGCGCAGACAATATCTGGCCAGCAGGGATCAACTCTTGGAGTTCACCAAAAAAAAGTTCGTTTGCAGGGATGGACACCGTTGTCAAAGAATCGGGATGTACTTCAAAAGGGACATAAAAGGAAGTGAACGGGTTCTGAACATATCCTGTGCATGCTTGGTGTCCAAGAATGTAAACGAGGGCTGAATCCGATGAATCCGCCAAATCTGATGTCGTCACATAATGCGGTCTGGTGCCGCAGGTGTACCAAAATTCCCGGCCTTCGGGCTGAGATGAGAGCGACCCGTAAAAGGCAAGGATCAAAAGCAGGAGAAGGATGCGGTGTATGTTCATGACAGTTACGGAATGAATACCTTTTTCACAATCTTGTTCCCGATAGCGTCAGTAGCCTTAAGCAGATAAAACACTGTGTGTTGTGCCATTCGTACCTGAAATCAGCACTGGCACACATGGAGAATTGATGTTCACGGTCAGATTCCGCATGGTCAAATTACTGCCGTAAATATATTGGCTTTGAGGGTATCCACTCAATAACGGAAGAGCATCCCAGCAGGATGAAACCGCCATGCCCCCGTCCAATTGTCCGATTTTCATTCCCGACAAGGTGGAGGCATCCACTTGCGCCAGAAACGTGGTTAGCCCCGTGCATATATTCAACTCCCCCAAAAAATTCAGACGGTCATGGTATTTGTCATAGACCATGTCAATGGCATGCAGTTTCCCGACAGGAATCACAGAAAAAGTACTCTGCACAACTCCGTAGTTGCTGTTCCAATAGTCTTTTATCTTGGTAAGCCATATATAATCATAGTCCAAATAATTCAAGTCCTGGTATAAAACCAAATAATCCTGATCCACGATTGCGTGCAGAGCTTTCCCTTCTTCAAGGCCGTTGACGGTGATGTTCGCTTTGTAAGAAAACCCGGTAACAAAAACTTGAGCGGATAAATCATAAGTGAACACTTGCAAAAAAGGAGCCATCGAACAAGAAATGCCATTGCAGTTGGATCCTGCCGCAATAAAACAGCCATGCAGGTCATCCCAAAGAATATCCGTGTATCGCTTGTTGACATCAGGTTTGACATTTGTCGGATTTGTCGGATTTGACGGAGCGACGGCGCAAAGCTGTCCGTCGCTACGCACCAGCATATAAAATTCCATACCTAAGATACAATCCTTTCCCCAGCATCCCTGGGTGAAAGAAACATTATTGTTGCCTGTGGAATTTAAGTAAAAGTACTTGAAAGTCTGCAAATCGCCGCTTACGATACCAAAGGCGGGGCAGTCGTTAAAAGACTTGTCGTACCCGTAAAGAAAGAAATCCCCGTTGAAATCCTCGAACCCACCTTGTAGGATAAAGTCCGGAGTTGTCGCGTTTTGTGTCATACCAAATGCATTATCATTTCCCGTCGGGTTCAAATAATAGGAATCTTGTTCGGAAACAGAAAGATATCCTCTTTGTGACTGGAAATAATACACATACCCGTTACTGTGCACCACCGAAACGGCGCTCTCGGGCTTTTGAACTGCGGTTGACTGATAGTTTCGATACATGTTCTGCGCCTCAGCGACCTGCGCGAAGCACCACAGGACAATGGCGGTAACGATGTATAACTTCTTCATAACGTGATGATTTAAAAGGATGCCGCAAAGATACATTTTTTCTAAAAAAATCGTATCTTTGCCGCCTTTTGTCAAATTTGAATATAATAAACCTATAACCCAATGAAAAATAGAATCTTAATCGTTATTTTAGGATTACTTCTGTCGGGAACGATGCTATTCGCACAGTCTCCGAACAAACACTACCAGCAAAACAAAACCAAGATGGACCAGTTGCTCAATGCCATCAACGCCATGTATGTGGATTCGGTGGATTTCGATCCCTTGGTGGACCGGTCCATCGACGAGATGCTCAAAGAACTCGACCCGCATACGGCATATATTCCCTCCAAAGATGTGGCAGCCATGACGGAACCGCTGCAAGGCTCTTTCGACGGCATCGGCGTTACCTTCCAGCTTATCAAGGACACCATCAACGTAATGGAAGTCATCATCGACGGACCGTCGGAAAAGGTCGGATTGATGGCCGGAGACAAGATCGTGAAGGTTGATGACACCGTAGCGGTGGGCAAGGAGATTACCAACGACTGGGTGCGCAAGCATTTGCGTGGCAAGAAAGGCTCCAAAGTAAAAGTTTCCGTGGTGCGCGGTCGCAAGAAGGAACCCATCGATTTCGTCATCACCCGTGGCGCCATCCCGATGTATAGCATCAACGTCAGTTTCATGGCCGATTCCACCACGGGTTATGTCAAGCTGGAGCGTTTTGCCGCCACTTCCACCACGGAGCTGAGAAAGGCTATCCGCAACCTGAAAGACCAGGGTATGCGCAACCTGATTCTCGACCTGCGCGGCAACGGCGGCGGATACCTCAACGTGGCCTTCGAAATCTGTGACCAGTTCATCTCTGGCAAGCGCATGATTGTATATACCGACAATTTCCGCAAGACCGGCGAGAAATACTATTCTTCCGAGGAAGGCCTTTTCGAGGAAGGCCGGCTGATTGTGCTGGTGGATGAAAACTCCGCTTCTGCCTCCGAAATTACCTCCGGCTGCATCCAAGACTGGGACCGCGGCCTTATCATCGGACGTAGAACGTTCGGCAAAGGATTGGTACAGAAACCTTTACGTTTGATTGACCAGTCTGAGGTGCGACTGACCATCTCCCATTACTACACGCCTACCGGCCGTTGCATCCAAAAGCCCTACGACGACGGGCTGGACGCCTACTTCAAGGATTTGCAGACCCGTGCCAACAACGGGGAATACTACACTGCCGACAACATCAAGTTCCCGGATTCCCTGAAATACAAAACGCCCAAAGGCCGCGTGGTCTATGGCGGCGGCGGCATCATGCCCGACATTTTCATCCCTTTGGACACCACCAAATATTCCACGCTCTTCAACGAAATCGTGCGGAAAGGCGTTTTCGGCAATTTTGCCGTCGATTATTTAGAAAACAATCGGGAAACATTGTTGAAACAATATCCGAAATTTGAGGACTTCCAGAAAAACTACAAGATTTCCGATGGTTTTTACAAGGAATTCATGGATTTTGCTAAGGAAGAGGGCGTGAGCGACAAAGCCTCGTTCGTCTTCAGCGACTATGCCAATGCTTTCATCAAGGAGAACAAAGCCAAGTTAGACTCGCTGTATAAGAATGCGGAGGATTTTAACCAGCAGAGCTTCGACACGATGTTCACCAATTATATCAACAAGACATACGCCGAAATGCAGCATTTGCGCAACGAGGAACATGCTGCCGAGTTCATCAAGGAGTATTTGCGGTTTGAAATCGCGCGCGGACTTTACGGCTACGGTGACGCCTACCGGGTCTTCTTGGAGAGCGACGACACGTTCCAGAAAGCTGTTGATATCATGCACAACAAGAAAATTTTCAAGAAATACAAGGTGGAATTCGGGAAATAGGCCATGATTAAGCAGAAGTCCATAGACAGTGTGATGGCCGCTGTCCGCATCGAAGAGGTGGTCGGCGACTTTGTTTCCCTGCGCAAACAGGGCCAGGACTATGTGGGTATCTGCCCGTTTCATGACGACAAGAATCCATCCATGCACGTGAGCCCGCGCCTCGGCATCTACAAATGCTTCGTGTGCGACGCGGCCGGCAACCCGGTCAAATTCCTTATGGAGCATGAGAAGATGTCGTATCCCGAAGCCATCGAATATTTGGCTAAGAAATATGGCATTCCGTTAGAATATGAGCGCAACGAGAGTGACGAAGAGCGCAAACAGCGGACTTTGCGTGAAAGTTTGCTGGTTGTCAATGAGTTTGCGCAGAAGTACTTCATGGATCAGTTGCGCAACACCGAAGAGGGCAAACTTATGGGCATGGCCTATCTCAAGGAGCGCGGCTTCAAGGACGCCACCATCGACAAGTTCGGCCTCGGTTATTGTCCGGATGGGTGGGACAACTTCACCAAGGCGGCCTTAGGCAAAGGTTTCAAAGAGGAATATCTGATTGAGCTGGGGCTGACAGGCAAGTCGCAGAACGGAAAGTTGTACGATATTTATCGCGGCCGCGTGATTTTCCCCATTCATAACGATGCGGGCAAGGTAATCGGCTTCGGGGGGCGTATTTTGAAGAAGGACGGCAAGGATCCGCGAAAATACGTCAATTCTCGCGAAAATACCATTTATCACAAAAGCGACACGCTCTATGGCATCTTTTTCGCCAAAAATGCCATCCACAAACAGCAGAATGTCTATTTGGTGGAGGGTTATACCGACGTGATTTCCATGCACGAGTCGGGGGTGGAGAATGTGGTGGCCTCTTCGGGCACCTCGCTCACGCAGGGGCAGATACGCATGATTACCAAGCGAACGCAGAACATCACCGTGCTTTACGATGGCGACATGGCGGGCATCAAAGCTTCCATGCGTGGCATCGATATGCTGCTGGAGCAGGGCCTGAAAATCCGTGTTTGCTTGCTCCCTGACGGCGAAGATCCGGACTCGTTCGCTAAAAAACACAGGGACAGTGAGTTGCAGGAATACCTGTCTAAAGAATCCAAAGACTTCCTGCTATTCAAGGCGGATATTTTGTCGAAGGATGCGGGCAACGATCCCATCAAGCGTGCCTCCATGGTGAACGAGATTTTGCGTTCCATCAGTTGCGTGAAAGACAACATTGAACGGGCGTTTTACGTGAAAGAATGTGCACGGCTTTTCGACTTGTCGGAGGAAGACCTTAACCTCAACCTGCGCAAATTTGTGTGGGACAAGACGAAAGCGCAGAGTCGTGTAGCTCAACAGCAGCAGCTGGGGCCGAATCCGGAGTTCAAACAGGAGGGGCAGTCCGACATCCCTGACCTTATCGAGATCAAAAAGCATCCGGAAATCCCGAAACAAACGACTGATTTGTTGTTCGAGGCGGAGAAAGCGGTCATTCTGCTGATGCTCAACTATGGAAACTATATGATTTACGGCAGCGGTCAAAACGGGGAAGGCGAAACAGAGGAGTTGCGTGTCGATCAATATATATGTAACGAAATGCAGAGGGAAGACATGCGTTTTCATTACCCATTGTTGGAGAAAGTTTTTGAGAAGTACGTGGCATGGGCCTCCTATATTCGGAACCAGGATCAGATCATCCGAAATTTCACCTTGCTTGACGATCCACAGGTCAGTGATTTTATCATCCGTAACATCCCTGTGGAGCCGCGCTTCAGCGAGCGGTGGAAAAACAAATACGACATTCACACGCACACCGCGCGCAACAACTTGCGCACGCTGCAGAACCATGTTCAAGACGTGTTGTTGACGCTGAAGATGCGAATATTGGAAAACGATGCTGCTATTATTCGTAAAATATTGGAAAACAAAAAGTTGGAAGAAGAAGACATGGAACTTGCCATGAAACAGCTCAATCGTGTGCTCCAACTGAAAAAGATTATTTCCCAACGTTTGAATCGGGTGGTAAGCCGATAAAAAAAAGGCAGGAACAGTCGTTCTTGCCTTTCGTGTTCCAGCTGGGGCTCGAACCCAGGACCCCATCCTTAAAAGGGATGTGCTCTACCTGCTGAGCTACTGAAACTCCTTTTTTTGAGGCTGCAAAAATACACTTTTTTTGGAATAATAGGAGGTTTCCCGATAATTTTTTTTGTATTTTATAATCGCCTTATTTCCAGCGATTTATAATTTTTTTCAAAAAAAGAAGATTCCGAATGATTTTTGGATGAAATTATTTATATTTGCCTATCATCTAATTGATTATAAGTATGTTAAAAATAAAAATCGGCAAATACAAAATCATTTTCGATTTTGCAAAAAAAGTGACGGAAACAGTCATTTTCAAGCAAAACAGTTCAACAACAGAGAATCTCACCAAAAATCCAAAGCGATGAAAAAGTTGATTATAACACCCCAAAAAGACACGATGACCATTTGCTTGCCACAGGAATGGGTCGGCAGGCCGCTGGTGTGTATTTTGCGACATCCCGAGGAGAAAAGCGCATATCCGCTTGAGTCGGAATTCATTTCCGAACTTCGCGAAGAGAGTCTCGGGTACAACATTAGACATTATCGGCAGGTGAGGAGGCCGCGAAAGAAAAGGCTGAGAAGGAAAAGCGGCGGTCGCAACAGACTGTTGTAAGACTGTTTATGGTCTTGATAATTTTATTATTTTTGCCGCCAACTGGAAGAGCAGTATTCTCCATGGCAGGGGAATCGTTCCATATTTTTTTTAACAACCTGTAGAAATGGAGTTGACACGCGAAAAAGGAAAGGAAATAGTCAAGACTTATGCGTTGATTTTGTTGGGCACTTTCATCATGTCCATCGGTTTTGTGGTTTTCATATCGCCGTTGAAGCTGGCGCCTGGCGGGGTATATGGCATTGCCATCATCCTTCACCATGTCTTCAATTTCCCTATCGGTCTGTCGGGCATCTGTTTAGACTTGCCGTTGTTATTGATTGGGACATTGTGGCTCGGGCCGCGCTTTGGCATGAAAACGCTGGTGGGAGTGGTGTCGCTGCCGGCTTTCATTTCGCTGTGGGAAAGAGTTTATGGCTATGAGCCGCTTATCTCGCTGCCCGGGGATCCTATGGTTCCAGACCCTTCCGCCACCTTTATTCTGGCACTCTTCGGCGGCGTGATTATCGGAATCGGACTGGGGCTGATCTTCAAGACCCGTGCCACGTCCGGTGGAACCGATATCATCGCCATGATTTTGGGCAAATACATCAAACATATCCCGTTGGGCACGTTGCTTATTTTCGTGGACTCTACCATCGTGCTTATCGCTTTGGCCGCTTTCAAAGACTGGACCATTCCGCTCTATTCTTGGTTAGTGATTTACGTGACCGGTGTGGTGATGGACAAAGTCATCGCCGGTTTCCACTCGAATAAGGCGGTGCTGATTATTTCTGAAAAGTACGAGGAAATACGCCAGCGAATCTTCAATGAACTTGACCGCGGAGGCACCTATCTCAATGGGGAAGGCATGTATAACCACGATGAGAAAAAGATTATCTTTACGTCAATCTCCCGCAAGCAATTGCCTATTCTCATCCATTTCGTCCACGAAATTGATGCCAATGCCTTCGTCACCATACTCGATGCCTCTGAAACGTTGGGCGATGGTTTCAACTCGCTGAGAGAGAAAGCCTTGAGCTAACAAGCAGTTGTCGGAAAGGTTTTTTCAACGACGGTTTGGTATATATTAATGTAGGTTAAAGTTTTGACAGCTTCGGCGACAACACTGTCTTCCAGAACCGGTTCTTAAATTGCCGAATGAATGGGATGGTGAGCAATGCGCCGCCAAAGCCTTGGTACATTCTCGCCACATTCGGATTGGAGGAACCGTTGAAGTCGAGGCAAAGGTCCGACTCTGCATGGTCGCGGATGTAGGTGTCGAGCAGCAGGAACATGGGTCTTCCTTTTGAAAGATTGTTGTCGCGGCCGGAAAACCAGAACCAGCGGCGTTTCCCGTCTTTTACGAACAAGGCACCTGCGGCCAATTCGTTTTGTGCAGTACGTACACCGTAAACATCTAACAGATTGTGTTCCAATAAATAATCAGCTACGTGCTGTAATCTTGCGTAATCGCTTTCCTGGAAATGTACCGATTCTTCCAAACCCTTATTTGTTCGGAAAAGAGCAATAATATCCGCTATCTTCTCTTCCTGCACCGTTATACGGCTTTGCTGTTTCTGTGCCGCCTTGATGTTGCGCCTTGTGTTCTCATGGAAATTACTATATAACTCATTATAGGGAAGATGTAGAGACAATGAGTAGGAGACAAAATACGGTGGGAATTGTAATTCCTCACAATCAAAGGCGTTTTGCTCGTTCATCAACAAATCGGCCAGCACATAGTGTTTGGAGATTTCTTCAAGGAAGCGTTCATAAACAGACGGTCGGATATCCTGTCTATAAAAGATGCCCATCTGCGGCAGAAAGAATGGCGTGTAAACATATTTTAACACTCCTTTTTTGCGTGTTGGAAGTGGCATCACAATATTGTAGTCGTCTTCAACCAAGGCATGCCATGTGTCGCCGCTTGTGAGCAGGGATAGCGGTTCAAATTCTGTTAAAACATTTGTTGACAAACTGTTACGTATTGCCAAATTCCATTTTTCGGGATCGATTTCGGAATGGTTCAAGAAATGGATCATCACACAAAATGTTCAGCGATGCGCTTCATCTCGGAAGAGACGTTGTTGTTTTCGTACAGGATGCCGTAGATGGTCTCGACGATGGGGATGTCGGCGCCGATTTTCTTGTTGATTTCGTGCACGCAGCGGCAGGCGGTGTAACCTTCTGACACCATGCGTAATTCCAGCAGCGACACCCGTACAGAGAGGCCGTGCCCGATCATAATGCCGAACAGGCGGTTTCGACTGAAGGTGGAGTAGGCTGTCACCAAAAGGTCGCCGAGGTAGACGGAGTCGGAAATGTGCCGGTTTTCGTTGGGATAGACCTGAGACACAAAGTATTTCATTTCCTTCACGCAGTTGGCCACGTAGGCGGCGATGAAGTTGTCGCCATAGCCGAGTCCGCTGTAGATGCCTGCGCCGAGGGCGTAGATGTTTTTGAGGACGATGGCGAGCTCCGCGCCCATCACATCGTTGGAGACGGAGGTTCGGCAGTAGCGGGTGGTGAAGAATTTGGCCACGGTTTCGGCCAGTTCTGTGTTGGTGGAGGCGGCGGTCAGGAAGGTGAACTTTTCTTGGGCAATCTCCTCGGCGTGGGATGGCCCGCTGATAATACAGAGCTGATCCAAAGGCACTTTAAACTGCGATTGCATATAGTCGCTGATCAGCTGCATGGTCTCAGGAACGATGCCCTTCACCGCCAGGATAATCTTTTTTTTCGAGAGTTGAGAGCGTTTAAGCGGTTCCAGGGTCTTGTGCAGGTAGGCCGAGGGGGTGACGATGATGACGTAGTCCGCTCGCGCCACTGTGCTGCGGATGTCGGCGCTCACTTTCACATCTTCCGGATTGATGAAGACAGAGCTTAAATATTTGGGATTGTGCCCGTATTTCATGATGCTTTCCGCCACTTCCTCCTGCCTTACCCACCAATGAATGTGCTCCAGATTCACCGATATGATCTTGACAATCGCCGTCGCCCAGCTCCCACTGCCAATTACCGCCACCCGATACCGGGCGCGGGATTTTCTGCTGCGAGGCAGGATTGCCGAAGATAGATGTTCGTTCATCATTTTAACACTTTTTAAGCGTGCAAAGATACACTATTTTTTCTTACTTTTGCTCTTTTATTTTGTTAATGACTCTTCTCGTTGATAATTAAGATTTTAGACATACAGCGTAAGACTTTGGATTGGATACATAAAACTCTGTATATTATGAGAAAAATACAACTATTGTGGGTATTGCTTTTGGCTTTCACGTTTGCAGGTGTGAACGCGCAAGTGGTGCTGGATTTTGACGAGACCTATGCGCAGGAACTACTCAAGCCGGGCATGCCTGCACCGGATTTTCAATTGCCGACACCTGATGGCAAAACAGTGAAATTCAGCGAGTTTGCCAATGGAAAATATGTGGTTATCGATTTTTGGGCTTCTTGGTGCCCCGATTGCCGCAAAGATCTTCCCGAGATCATCCGTTTCTACAACAAATTCCACAAAGATGGCGTGGAGTTCATCGGTGTCTCTTTCGACACCGACAAGGAGAAATGGACGGACTATATCGCCAAGTCTGGTGTCCCCTATACGCAGGTGAGTGAGCTGAAACGGATGAACCAATCGGACGTGGCCAAAGCCTACGGTATTCGCTGGATTCCGTCGATTTATCTTATCGGACCGGATGGCAAAGTGCTGGTGAGTACAGTGTTGTCGTACAAGATTGAGGCAAAATTGTACGAATTGTTTGTCAAGGAGTGGCCAGAGACAGAGTATGCCGGCAGTCAACAGACGTTCACTATTGACGGCAGCAAGGGAAAACTGACGGCTCGACTGTTCACGCCGGAATTGAAGCCGGGCGAACATTGCGACCTTGCAATCCTCTGTCATGGCCTCAATGCGAACCAGAATTTTCCGTTGATGTGGTTGATTCAGGAACAGTTAAGGGCCGATGGAATGGCCACGCTTACGTTTGATTTCAACGGGCACGGCGAAAGTGAGGGTAAATTTTCCGAGATGACCATCCCGAACGAAATTGAGGATTTGAACCAGGTACTGGCATACGCGCAAGACCTGCGTTTTGTGGATGACATCGCCCTGGTGGGGCATTCGCAGGGTGCGGTGGTGGCGGCCATGGTCGCAGGCAGCCACGGCGAAGAAGAGATCAAGGCTGTGGTGCTGTTGGCCCCGGCCTCTTCAGTGCGCGACGATGTGGCCCGAGGCAATCTTTTCGGCTTTGAGTTCAACCCGCTTGACCCGCCTGACAGCTTGGTGATCAACAACGGCATCGCTCTCGGCGGACGCTATTTGAAAACCGCCCTACGTTTGCCCATTTTCGAAACTGCAGCCCATTACCACGGCAACGCCTGCATCATTCATGGCAATGGCGACCGCCTTGTGCCCTTCACCTGTGGCGAACGGTTCCACCAGTTATGGGAAGGCAGCGAATACTATGAGTTGGAGTACTACGACCATAACTTCACCAACTGTATCTTTCGGCCGGTGGAAATCACTGCTGACTATTTGAGGAAGGTTTTGCGGTAGTATGTGTGGACATATATCAAAAAAGCGGGCGACTCCCCATGGAATCGCCCGCTTTTTTAATGATAAATCTCTATATTACAATAAATTGTAGGTGTCGGTAGCAATCACCAATTCTTCGTTGGTGGTCACGACAACCAGTTTTGTGGTGGAGTCGGGGGTGGAGATGATGCCGTCTTCGCCGCAGTATTTCTGGTTGGCTTCGGGATCGAGTTTAGCACCGAGCCAATCCAGGTCTTCACAGATTTTTTCGCGTTGGAACCAGGCGTTCTCGCCGATGCCGCCGGTGAAGAGGATAACATCTACGCCGCCCATAGCTGCGGCATACGCGCCGATATATTTTTTCACGCGGTAGGCGAACATGTTGAAGGCGTTGGTGCTGCGTTCGTCACCGGCATCGCGGCCCGCGCGGATGTCACGCATATCGACACTCTTACCGGAGATGCCCAACAGTCCGCTCTTCTTGTTGATAAGGGTGTTCATCTCCTTGGTGTTGAGGTTTTCCATATCCATGATGTAGAGCAGTGCGCCGGCATCAATGTCGCCCACGCGGGTGCCCATGACGAGTCCTTCCACTGGGGTGAAGCCCATTGAGGTGTCGATGGATTTGCCGTTCTTGATGGCACAGATGGAGGCGCCGTTGCCGAGGTGGCAGCTCACGATTTTGGCATTCTCATACGGAATTCCGGCCAGTTCTGCCGCTTTTGGGCCCACGTATTTGTGGCTGGTGCCGTGGAAACCGTAGCGACGGATTTTTTTCTCCGAATAATATTCGTACGGAAGGGCATACAGGAAAGCCTCGGAAGGCATGGTTTGGTGGAAGGAGGTGTCGAATACGCCGACATGCTTCACGTTGGGCAGCAGTTTCTTCATTGCGTCGATGCCGGTAAGGCTGGCGGGGTTGTGCAGGGGAGCCAAGGCGCAGAGTTTTGCAATTTCCTCGCGCTCCTTGTCGCCGATGATGCAGCTTTCCTTGAAGTATTCGCCGCCGTGTGCCACGCGGTGACCCACTGCGCCGATTTCGTCCAACGACTTGATGACACCGTGCACGGGATCTGTCAACATGTTCAAGACCAGCTTAATGCCCTCTTCGTGGGTGGGGATGGGGGTTTGAATGTAGCATTTGTCCTTGCCGACCGGCTTGTGGGTGAATTCGCCCATTTCCAATCCGACACGCTCGACCAGTCCTTTGGCCAAAAGTTCAGGTTGCGGTTCCATCTCCAACAGTTGGTATTTGATGGAAGAACTTCCGCAGTTAAGTACTAATATCTTCATATTCAATTATTTAATGAAACTATTTTATAAAATCTACGCATTAACGCAGGGCAAAGATACATTTTTTTCAGTATCTTTGGATAGAAATAAAGAATTGTTTTGGAAAAAAGTGGTAATGGATTTTCAACAGACGGATTATTCTTCACCGCGAAGGATATCTGCGATGTGGATAATGCCAATGTCTACGCCATGCTGTTGTTTGTAGGCATCCATGAGTTGCAGGCAGTGGATATCGGTGGAGGTGATGAATTCGGCGCCTTGTTCGTAGGCGCGCACGACAATCGCCCCTGTCATTTTTTCAGCGACCTCTGGGTTCAGCATGGGAAAGCGGCCGTTGGCGCCGCAGCAGCAATTTTTCTCTTCCGTGTCTTCAATCAAGTCTAATCCTTGTGTGTTGCGGAGCAGGGTTTCCGGAGCATTGTTACTGGGGTAGAGGTGTTTGGCCGAACATGATTTGAAATAGAAGACACGATGGCGGAAAATATTATTTAAATTACTGATATTCAGTATATTGACAATATATTCGCAGAGCTCATGGGTGTTGTTCACGAAAGTGTTGAGTTCGTTGGGCACGGTAGCATTTTTCAGCAGCAGGTCAAAATGCTGGCGCATGAAGCCGGCGCAGGCGGTATCGGGCACCACCACGGGGAAGCGCGTCTTATGTAATTCGCAGTATTTGTTATAGGATTGGATAACCTTGTAACCCAATTCTTTAGCGTATTGCATTTCGCCTTCCATGAAAAAGCGGCGACCGCAGCAGGTGCTTTCCATGTCGTAATGGCAAAACTGACCCAGCCGGTTCAGCACGGTGATGGCACTCGTCACCGTTTCGGCCTGGAAAAGATCCATTTGGCACGGAACATACAGGAATACCGTTTGTTGCGAATCGCTCATAAATGGGTTAATGGGTTAGTGGGTTAATGGGTTAATGGGTTAGTGGGGACGCTATTATTAATTTCCGCATTTTGCGTAGCCGCAGTTGGAGCAGGTGAGGCAGCCTTCCTTGAACTCCATGGTGTCTTTCTGGTGGCAGCTGGGGCATTCCACGCCTTTTTGTTTGGTGCCGTCTTGGATGAATTTCTTGAGGGCGCGGCAGACGCCATTGCGCCACGAGTTGATGCTTTCCTGACGGAAGTTGAGGCCGGAGATGATGTTCACGATGTGGTTCACGGGGATGCCGTTACGCAGCAGCGCTGAGGTCATCTTAGCGTAGTTCCAGAATTCTTGGTCGAAACAGCGGTCGAGGCCGCGCAGAATCACCTCGTATCCGGCCTTGTCGTTATAGACGAAGTCGTAGGATTTGGTGCCATCGTCGTGGCGGTTTTTCACGATGATGCCGTGATCGACCCACTTGGGCAGCAGGAAGCTTTCGTCGCCGGTCTTGCCGGTGAAGATTTCGTAGGGTTTGCCGTCGTAGAGGCCGATGTAGGCCACCCAGTCTTCGTTGTTGTTTTTGAAATGGATGACGTCGGTGCGCAGTTCGCGCGGGCGCTTGAAATTCTTGGGCTTCTCTTTCGATTCCTCTTTCTTTGACTGGTCGATGGAGTTGAGCACGCCGTCGCGGGAGCCTTCACGATAGACGGTAAGGCCTTTGCAGCCCACTTCCCAGGCTTTCATGTAGAGGTCGCCGACCACCTCTTCGGTGATGGTGGCGGGGAGGTTCACAGTGACGGAGATGGAGTGGTCAACCCATTTCTGCACGGATCCCTGCAGTTCCACTTTCTTGATGTAGTCGGTGTCAGCGGCAGTGGCTTTGTAGTAGGGCGATTGGGCGACGAGGTCGTTGATTTCCTTCTCGCTCATGTTTTTCATTTGTTCGAGGGTGTAGCCTTTTGTTTCGGCCCAGACCACGAATTTGTGGTGGAACACCATATATTCCTCGAACATGTCGCCGACAGCGTCTTTGACTACGGTCTTTTTGGCGGCCATGTCGTTGGGGTTGATTTTGCGGCGGCGTTTATAGACCACGTTGAAGGCGGGTTCGATGCCGGAGGTGGTCTGGGTGCAGATGCTCACGCTGCCGGTGGGTGCGATGGTGAGCAGGGCGATGTTGCGGCGGCCGTAGCGGATCATGTCGTCGTAGAGTTTGGGGTCGGCGTCGCGGAGGCGTTGGATGAAGGGGTTGTGCCCTTCCTTGATGCAGCTGTAGATGGGGAAGGCACCGCGTTCCTTGGCCATGGTGACGGAGGAGCGGTAGGCGGCGAGGGCGAGTTGCTTGTGCACTTCGGTGGAGAAGGCGTTGGCCTCGTCGGTGCCGTAGGTCAGTCCGAGGGCGGCGAGCATGTCGCCTTCGGCGGTGATGCCCAGCCCGGTGCGGCGGCCTTTGAGCGATTGTTTGCGGATCTTGAGCCAGAGTTCTTTCTCCACACGCTTCACCGAGTCGCTTTCGGGGTCGCTTTCGATTTTGGCGAGGATGGCGTCGATTTTCTCCAATTCGAGGTCGATGATGTCGTCCATCAGGCGTTGCGCGTACTGCACATGCTGGCGGAAGCGCGGCATGTTGAAGGTGGCGTGGTCGGTGAACGGTTCATCGACGTAGCTGTAGAGGTTCATGGAGATCAGGCGGCAGCTGTCGTAGGGGCAGAGCGGGATTTCGCCGCAAGGGTTGGTGGAAATCGTCTCGAAGCCTTCGTCCTTGTAGCAGTCGGGGATGGATTCCCGCAGGATGTTGTCCCAGAAGAGGACGCCGGGTTCGGCGGATTTCCACGCGTTGTGGATGATCTTGTCCCACAGTTTCTTGGCATCGATTTCCTGTTTCACTTTCGGGTTGTCGCCGCTAATGGGATACTGTTGGGTATAGGAGGTATGGTTTTGGACGCTTTGCATGAATTCGTCATCCACTCTGACGGAGACGTTGGCTCCGGTGACTTTTCCTTGCGTCATTTTTGCATCTATAAATTGCTCTGCATCAGGATGTTTGATAGAAATGGAGAGCATTAAGGCACCGCGCCGTCCATCCTGTGCCACTTCGCGGGTGGAGTTGGAGAAGCGTTCCATGAAGGGGACGATGCCAGTGGAGGTTTGGGCGCAGTTTTGCACGTGGCTGCCTGCGGGCCGGATGTCGGACATGTCGTGCCCCACGCCGCCGCGGCGTTTCATCAGCTGCACCTGTTCTTCGTCCATCTTCATGATGCCGCCGTAGGAGTCGGCGTTGCCGCTATTGCCGATCACGAAGCAGTTCGACAGGGAGACCGCTTGGTATTTGTTGCCGATGCCGGCCATGGGACTGCCTTGTGGGATCACATATTTGAAGTGGTCGAAAAGGTTGAAAATCAGTTCCTCGCTCATCGGGTTGGCATAGCGCCGCTCGATGCGGGCGAATTCGCGGGCCATGCGGCGGTGCATGTCTTCCGGGGTGCGTTCCACCAATTCGCCGTCGGCGTTCTTCAGCGCGTATTTGTCAATCCAAACCCCAGCCGCCAGTTCGTCGCCCCCGAAATAGCGGGCCACATCGGGGAATATATCCTCTTTCTTGTAGGTGGTGGCAGCCTCCTTAGGCTCTTCCACTGCCTCCAGCTTCTCCACTGCTCCGGCCTCCTGGGCATATTTCTGCATGGCTGAATTGCGGTTGGCCATAAGCTCGCTCATCGAGCTTTGGAGCTGTTTGTTCATCGCCTGGTCAACTTCTTCTTCATTCGTCGCACTGAAAAGGGATAAATTTTCATTCATAATCTATGACGGTTTAGGTTTGGTTTTCTCGTTTCCGCTTATTTTCTTGACTTTCCCTCAAAATACCCGGACTCTTGCACCCACACATCTAACGAAATTTCCTCATATTGCTAATAATCAGTGTATTATAAAATATCAAGAACGTATATTTTGAGGTTGCTAAAATAGACAATTGTATTGGATTTTATCCATTTTAAATTACGATAATTATTAACAAAAAGCCGTTAATATTTTTTTTGTGATTGATTATTAGCGACTTATTTTGAAAAAAGAATTGAGCGGTGAAAAATACTTAGCTTAAACTCACCCGAGGGTCGAGCCAGCCATAGATGATGTCGCAGATGATGTTGATGATTACCAGGATAATAGAGACATAGAGCAGTGAGCCCATCACTACGGGGAAGTCGTATTTGTCGAGGCCGTTGAGGATGACCACGCCCATGCCTTTCCAGTCGAATATGTACTCTACGAAAACCGCTCCGGCAAGAAGTCCGGCCAGCCAACCCGAAATAGCTGTCACTACCGGATTGAGTGCGTTTTTCAGGGCATGTTTGGTGATGATGGTAGCGCGATTCAGCCCCTTGGCCTTCGCCGTGCGGATGTAATCCTGCGACAGCACGTCCAACAGAGAGTTCTTCGTCAGTTCAATCACCACCGCCAAGGGACGGATGCCTAATGTCAATGCAGGCAGGATGAGGTTCTTGAGATTGATGTATTGACCTGATCCATAGTCATCCACAGTGTATAAACTGCCAAACATGTTGAGCCCGGTGTAGTCTGCCAAAAGAAAGGCGAAGACCCATGCGAACAAGATTGCCGCAAAGAACGAGGGCACCGACATGCCCAACACCGAGACCACCAAGGCGCTCTTGTCGAACCAGGTGCCCTTGTGCAAGGCGCAGAAAATGCCGATGATGATGCCTACAATGAGCGCGAAGACGATGGAGACGACAGCCAACAACACCGTCTTCGGGAACGCCTCGCCGATGATTTCCGTCACAGGACGCTTGCTTTGGTAGGAACGGCGTAAGTACGGCGCTTTCAGTACAATAGCCGACTTTTTCATCGGAATCAGCTTGACATAGTGATAGTTGTCATTGTTGAGGTAGAAGAACGATGAGGCGTCGTCGGTTTTGTGCCAGGAGAGTGGTGACACATCGTTGAGGTAGGCGAGATACTGCACTCCAATGGGCAAGTTGAGGCCCATTTCCTTGCGGATGGCCTCTTCGGTCTCCAGGTCGCTGCGCTGTCCCATGATCATCCGCGCAGGGTCTGATGGCAGCACGGTGAACAGGAAGAACACCAATGTCGTCACGCCGAGCATCAGCAGCAGGCCATACAATATTTTTTTAACGATATACCGAAGCATAGCAGTTTGGAGACGGCGGCAAAAGTACACAATATTCCTGAAACGGAATGTTTTTTTTGCTTCTCTATATCAAAGATTCACCGTTTATAAAATAGGCTTTGAAATTTACAATAATTTTTTGATTTCCAGTAGTTTATCCTTAATTTGCATCAGGGTGCCAACGATGGCGGCGGTTTCGGCCTCGTGTATGAAATTAGTTTTGAGGGCGGACTTTGCCCCCTGCAGGGTGTAGCCTTTCACCTTGGTGAGGTACTGTATGGTGCGCAGGATGGCGATGTCGTTTTTGGAGTAGAAGCGGTCGCCTTTGCCGTTCTTGCGCGGCTTGATCATGTCGAACTCCTTTTCCCAAAAACGCAAGGTAGAAGCCGGAACGCCCAGTGCCTCAGCCGTCTCGCCAATACCATACCAGATTTTTCCTTGTTCCGCGATGGATTCAGGCAGCTCGTTCGTGATGGTCGGATTCTCTTCCATGACTACTCCTCTTCGTTACCGCGTCGGCGTTGGTCGCGCTCCTTGATGGTCTCGCGTTTGTCGTACATTTTCTTGCCCTTGGCCAACGAGATGTCCAATTTGGCATAGCCGTTCTCGTTGATCCACAGCAGGGTGGGGATAATGGTGAAGCCGCGCTCGTTGAGCTTGGTCATCAGCTTGCGCATCTCCTTGCGCTGGAGCAGCAGCTTGCGGTCGCGTTTGGGCTGGTGGTTGTTGTAGCTGCCCTGTGCGTACTCGCTGACATGCATGTTGTGCACCCATAGTTCGTTGTTGATGAACGAACAGTAAGCATCGGTGATGTTGGCGCGACCTGCTCGGATGGATTTGATTTCCGTGCCGGTCAGCACGATGCCAGCCGTGTAGGAGGTATGCAGGTAATACAAGAACTCCGCTTTCCGGTTCTTGATCGCAATCTGAGTGTCCTGTTTTCTTTTTCCCATAGTCTTTGAATCGGCGGCAAAGATACGCTTTTTTAGTGAATAGTGAATAGTGAATAGTGATTAGTAGAGACGTTGTGCGCAACGTCCCTACCCTTTGATGACGGCGATGGGCTGCAGCTTGATCAGGATTTTCACGAGATCGGACTCCTGCGCCAGCACCTCGTCGATGTTTTTGTAGGCGGACGGAGCCTCGTCGAGGTCGCTGCGGGTACGGATGCCGTGGACGATGTTCTGCGCATCGAGGAAGGCGATTTCCGCCTGCAGGTCAATGGTGTTCTGCGCCTCCGTGCGGCTCATCAGTCGGCCGGCGCCATGCGAGCAGCTCTGGAAACTGTTCTCATTGCCCAAGCCCTCCACAATGTAAGAGCACGTCCCCTGCGACCCGGGGATGATGCCCACCTCGCCGACGCGGGCGCGGGTGGCTCCCTTGCGGTGCACGATCACATTCTCCCCGAAATGGTTCTCCCACGCAGCATAATTGTGCGCGATGTTGATTATCGGTTCAAAGGTTATGTCTGGATAGGCATCCTGCAATATTTCCATGATGCGTTGCATCATCAGCGAGCGGCTGGCCAACGCGAATGACACGCAATACTGCATCTCCGCCCAATATTGGTGGAACTCGGGACTCTTCACCGGCAGGAAAGAAAGCTCCATCTCCGGATTGACGGAGGAAAACCATCTTTCGTTCAGCTGACGGGCGAGCTTGTTGTAATAGTCGCACACCTGCTTGCCCAGATTTCGGGAGCCAGAATGCAGCATGACCCAGATGAAACCCTCTTCGTCGCGCTGCAGCTCGATAAAATGGTTGCCTCCGCCCAACGTGCCGATTTGTTTGGTGGCGGCCACATACTGACGTTTCACCACGGTTGTCTGCTCGATGTCGAACTCTTGCGGCATAAGTGTTTCATCCTGAGCTTTTTTGTGATGCTCCATACCCACGGGGATGCGTTTGCGGATATTGCGCATGATGACCTTGCGCAGCGTCTCCTGCGGAAGATCCTCCACTCGGAGCGAGCTTTTCACCGCGCACATTCCGCATCCGATGTCCACCCCGACCGCATTGGGGATGACCACATTTTTCGTGGCCAAAACCGCCCCGATGGGCATCCCCACGCCGCCGTGCACGTCTGGCATCAGCGTGAGATGATGGAACAGAAACGGCAGACTGCACAAGTTCGAAATTTCTCTCCAGGCCTTCACGTCACATACGGACGCCCACATCTTTACCGGCGTGTCTTCAATCATAAATTCTTTCATATCTTTAGGTTTTTAAATTCGGCGGCAAAAATAAAACCCCGCTACGCAATCTTTCTGCGTAGTAAAAAATTTATTTTTGCGAAAACGATTATTTTCTTCGATATAATTTATAACATACTGAATATTAGTAATATGCCTTTAACAAAAAATGCACTGATCCGATATAAGACCATTGACAACTGCCTGCGCAATCGGTGCAAACGGTGGACTTTGGACATGTTGGTGGATGCCTGTTCCGAGGCGTTGTATGACTATGAAGGGGTCGGGAACATATCCAAGCGGACGGTTCAGCTGGACTTGCAGATGATGCGTAGCGACCGCTACGGCTACAATGCCCCGATAGAGGTTTATGACCAAAAGTATTATCGCTATGCCGACCCCGACTACTCCATTACCAATTTGCCGTTGTCGCAGCGGGACTACGAGATCATGCAGGAAGCCGTGGGCATGTTACGGCAGTTTCAGGATTTCGACTTCTTCACGGAGATGAGCGATGTGGTTAACCGGATGCAGGACCAGTTGGCCGTCTCCAAGTCGAACCGCAAGCCCATCGTGGATTTTGAGCGGAACAGCAATCTCGTCGGACTGAAATACCTGAACCCTTTGTACAACTACATTTCTAAAAGACAAGTCATAAACCTTCATTATCAGTCTTTTACGTCTTTTGAAACGAAAACATGGACGATTTCTCCCTACCTTTTAAAAGAATATCGGAATCGTTGGTTTTTATTGGGCATGCGGCATCGCGACGAGAAATTGCTGACGATGGCTTTGGACCGAATCAAGGGAATGGAACCAGTTGACAATGAGGTGTTTGTACTGAAAAAAGGCTTTGACAGCAGTACTTTTTACAGGGATGTGATTGGGGTGACCAAGACCCGAAAGACCCCTTTGGCAACAGTGCGGTTCGAGGCCGACAAGGAGCAGGCACCCTACGTGGAGACCAAGCCGTTACATTCGTCGCAGATGGTTTTGGAGCGCGATGAAGACACGGGTCGTGTGGTTTTCGAAATCAAGGTGGTGTTGAATATGGAATTTTACGCGCAGATACTCTCTTTCGGACCAGGAGTCAGGATTCTCGCGCCCGAGGTCGCTGTCAAAACGATGAAGGACATGGTGCGGAAAATGAACACGCTCTATCCGTGATAGTTTCTTTCCGCCTTGCGGAGGCATCCGCGTCTTGCAGATGCAGCGTTGCGCCTTGTCACATTGAACCTTGAATTTTGGCCATTGAACCAACATCTTTCCGTTAATAAAAAGATTATAATTTGAAGGATGGTGTTTACAACAATCGTATTTTTGTCAAAAATATTTTGTATTATGAGTATAAGTATGATTGCGGCCGTTGGTCAGCGTATGGAGCTGGGTTACCAGAACCAGTTGTTGTGCCATTTGCCCGTTGATTTGAAGCATTTCAAGGAAATCACCTCCGGGCACGCAGTGCTGATGGGCGACCGCACGTGGGATTCGCTACCCAAGAAGCCGCTGCCGAACCGCCGGAACATTGTCATCACCCTCGACGACATTGAGTTTGACGGTGTCGAAACCGTGCACTCCATCGATGCCGCGCTCAAACTCGTGGCCGATGAAGAAGAGGCTTTCGTGATGGGCGGCGCCACGATGTACCGCCTTTTCCTGCCCCACGCCGATAAACTTTACCTCACCCGCATAGTCTCTGATTTCACGGCTGACGTCTGGTTTCCCGAAATTGACGAGAACGAATGGAAAGTTGTGGAGTCAGAGTTCGTGCCGAAAGATGAGAAGAATGTTTACGATCTATATTTCCAAACCTTAATAAGACAAAAATGAAAAGAATCATTGTTTTCTTGACGGTAATGTGCATGAGCGCGGCCGTTTTTGCGCAAAAGAATGAGATTCCGGAGGCTCCGGTCCTTCCCATCGACGAACGCACCAATCTGGTCACCTACCAGGATGTCGTGAAACAGGAAGGTACGCCCAAAGTGCTGTACGACAGAGCGATGGATTGGGTAAAAAAGTACTATAAAAACACCGCTGAGGTAATCAAGAGTGCAGATCCGGAGAAGTGTGTCATCAACATGCGCTCCAGCGTGCGGATTTTCTACAAGGACAAGGAAGGCACGATGCGTTTCAAGAACATCGTCTATTACAACTTCAAGCTCGAATGCCGCGACAACCGCTACCGCTATACCATCACCGATTTCAAGGAGAAAGCCACCGGTTCCGCCCCCATCGAGGTCTGGTTCAACACCTCCGCGTCTGGCTGGACTCCCAGCATGTTCGGCTACCTCACCCAGATTGACGAGGAGATGAACAAGCTCATCGAGTCGTTGGAGGAGGGCATGCAGCCCGCCGAGGTGTTCGTCGATGAATGGTGATTTTCAATGTACAATGTATAATGTACAATGTAAATAGACCAAGTCTGAGCGGGTTTTCCCGAGTTAGCAGAAGTTTTTTGTATATAGCTCTGGTTCTGCTGTTTAGTGCCTGTACCCGCATGTCGGCAGGCCACATTAAACTGAACTTTTCTTTTTTCGTTGATTATGATTCCCTGCGGTTAGATACCTGCCTGTATCGGAACGCCGCAGGGAATCTCTATGAGGTCAACGACGTGCAGTTCTTCATTTCGCGTGTGAAGCTCGAAACCACTTCCGGAGAGGTTGTGGAAATCGCGGACAACCAAGGCATTCATTATACCGACATCCGCATTCCCGGGACGCTTTCTTGGAACATTGCGGACGCTGTTCCCGCCAACGGGTACAAGTCTGTCACGTTCGTGTTCGGGTTGGAAGGAGCGCAGAACGCCACCGGCCTTTTCCCGAACCCGCCGGAGAACAACATGAATTGGCCCGACTTGCTCGGCGGCGGCTACCACTACCTGAAAATCAACGGCCGCTGGATCGACCAAGCCGGTGTACGTCAGCCGTTTAACCTGCACACAGGCAAGATCGCCGACGGCAGCGGTTTTGCCGATAACACGTTCGCGGTGACCTTACCGTTAGATAAGTTCACGGTACAGAAGGGCAAGACCTCATCCATAAATTTGCAGATGGATGTAAACAAATGGTTTTCAGACCCTTACACTTTCGATTTCAACGTTTTCGGCGGCAGCATCATGCAGAGCCGCGAGGCACAGGAGGTGCTTCGGGCGAACGGGAGGGATGTGTTCAGCATAGCATAATACGCATAAAAAAAAAATGTATCTTTGCGCTTCTTATTTTGATGTCAAATTAAATTTAAAATAGTATGAATCAAGAGAATACAAATCCGGTGATTGAAGAATTGAAGCAGTCGGAGGCTCTTTTGGAAGGCCATTTTCTGCTGTCGTCGGGTCGTCACAGCGACCGTTACTGCCAGTGTGCCAAATTGTTGCAATATCCCGACCGTGCCGAGCGTGTGATTGCGAAAATTACAGAGCAGGTGAAAGGCCTTGGCATTGACATGGTGGTGGGCCCGGCCATGGGTGGCATCATCGTGGCCTACGAGCTTGGACGCCAGTTGGGTGTGCCGGCCATCTTCACCGAGCGCGTCGATAACGTGATGTGCCTGCGCCGCGGCTTCGAGGTGAAACCCGGCCAGAGGCTCCTCATCTCCGAGGATGTGGTCACCACCGGCAAGTCGTCCCTCGAAACCATCGAGGTGCTGAAGTCCTTCGGTGCCGAGGTCATCGGTGTGGCCTGCATCGCCGACCGCAGCGACGGCTCGTTCCCCTATCCCGTCTATAGCGCGACGAAACTCAATATCCAGAACTGGGCCGTGGAGGATTGTCCGCTCTGCAAGCAGGGCCTCCCCTTCGTGAAACCCGGCAGCCGGAAAATGTAATAATGGTTATGGGTTAGAGAGGTGTTCTGTTTGTTAGTTATGGGCTCATAGTCATAGTCTAAGTTCTAAGTCTAAGTCAAATTTTTTGTATATTTGCCGCCGTTTTAAAAATCATAGATGAAAAACCCGAAATTATCCAGCCGATACGCCAAGGCATTGTTTGAATTCGCCCGCGATAACAACCAGATAGAGGAAGTTTTCGGTGACCTTACGTTGTTTTCGAACACGCTGAAAGAGAATCGAGAGTTGCAGGTTTTGCTGCGGAATCCAGTGGTGGAGGCGCATCAAAAGCATAAAATCTTTGAAAGCATCTTCAACGGCACGCTTCACGACACCACCTACCAGTTTTTGGGCGTGTTGCTGAGAAAACGTCGTGAACCGGCGTTGGACACCATCTACGCAGAGTTCTTCAAGTTGTACAACACCGCGCACAACATCAAGCCGGTGACCATCATCACGGCGCAACCGTTGGGTGATGCCCTGAAATCCAAAATTGTGGACATGCTTACCGAGCAGACCCGTGCCACCATCGACCTGCGCCAAATCGTCGATCCGGGAATTATCGGCGGGTTCGTCATCAAAATGGACGACTATTACCTTGATTCCAGTATTATTACGAAAATCAACAAGTTAAGACAGGAATTTTCTCAAAACAGTTTTCAAGTACAATTCTAAATCCGCATATAAATGGCAGAAATAAAACCCTCAGAAGTTACATCTATCCTGCGTCAGCAATTGCAGAACTTCAACCAGAAATCCGAAATGGAAGAAGTGGGTACGGTGTTGCTTGTCGGCGACGGTATCGCCCGCGTCTATGGCCTGCAGAATGCCCGTTCCGGTGAATTGGTGACGTTCAACACCAAAAACGGTGACGAAATCACCGGCATCGCCCTCAACTTGGAGGAAGACAACGTGGGTGTCGTGTTGTTGGGCGACTCCAAGTCGCTGAACGAAGGCGACATCTGCAAGCGCACCGGCCGCATCGCCTCCATCAAGGTTGGCGAAGGTCTGCTGGGCCGCGTCATCAACACGCTTGGCCAGCCCATTGACGGCAAGGGCGACATCGAAGGCAAACTCTACGAAATGCCCATCGAGCGAAAGGCCCCGGGTGTCATCTACCGCCAACCCGTGAAGGAGCCGCTCCAGACCGGCATCAAGGCCATTGACGCCATGATTCCCATCGGCCGCGGACAACGTGAGCTTATTATCGGCGACCGTCAGACGGGTAAGACCGCTATCGCTATCGACACCATCATCAACCAGAAATCCTATTACGAACAGGGAAATCCGGTTTATTGTATATATGTGGCTGTAGGACAGAAAGGTTCGTCTGTCGCAGCCTTGGTGAAGACGCTCACCGAGCGCGGTGCCATGCCTTACACCATTGTGGTGACCGCCACCGCGTCGGATGCCGCCGCCATGCAGTTCTACGCCCCGTTTGCCGGCGCTGCCATCGGCGAGTACTTCCGCGACACTGGGCGCAACGCCCTCATCATCTACGACGACCTGTCGAAGCAGGCCGTGGCTTACCGTGAGGTCTCCCTGCTGCTTCGTCGTCCGCCTGGACGCGAGGCCTACCCCGGCGATGTCTTCTACCTCCACTCCAGACTGTTGGAGCGCGCTGCCAAGATTATCGAATCCGACGAGATTGCCGCCAAGATGAACGACCTGCCGGAGACGCTGAAACCCGTCGTGAAGGGTGGCGGTTCCCTGACCGCCCTGCCGATTATCGAAACTCAGGCCGGCGACGTGTCCGCCTACATTCCCACGAATGTGATTTCCATCACCGACGGCCAAATTTTCTTGGAGACATCCCTCTTCAACGCCGGTGTGCGTCCCGCCATCAACGTGGGTATTTCCGTGTCCCGTGTGGGCGGTAACGCGCAGATCAAGTCCATGAAGAAGGTGGCCGGCACCCTGAAGCTCGACCAGGCGCAGTACCGCGAGATGGAGTCCTTCGCCAAGTTCGGCTCCGACGTGGATGCCGCCACGCAGTTCATTCTTGACAAGGGTGTCCGCAACGTGGAAATCCTGAAACAGCCGCAATATATGCCGTACAAGGTGGAAGAGCAGATTGCCATCATTTTCTGCGGATCGCGCGGCCTGTTGCAGAAAGTTCCGGTGAACAACATCCGCAACTTCGAGACCGAATTCATCTCCTATATGCACACCAACCACCAGGATGTTCTCGACACGCTGGCAAAGGGTGTCATTGACGACGGTATCATGCAGCAGCTGACTGACGCTTGTGCCGAAGTGGCTAAAAAATACGAATAGTCATGGGCAATCTGAAAGAAATACGCACCCGTATCTCCTCGATTGAATCGACGCAGAAAATCACCAGTTCCATGAAGCTGGTTTCGGCTGCGAAGCTTCGTCGTGCGCAGACCGCCATCCAGCATCTCCGTCCCTATTCGCAGAAATTGAGCGAGATTCTGAACAACTTAGCGGGTTCCAACACGGGCACGGAGCAGTTGCCGCTGTTCGAAGTGCGGGAGCCCGAAAAGGTGGTCATCGTGGTCATCACCTCCAACAAGGGGCTTTGTGGAGCGTTCAATTCCAATATTGTCAAAGCGGTGAACCATTTGGTGGATGAGAAATATGCCGCACAAAACCGCGCCGGCAATATCCGGCTGATCTGTTTCGGCAAGAAGGGTAACGAGCAGCTTTCCAAACACTACCCTGTGTTGCAATATGACGAGAAACTGCTTGACAATCCGGACTTTACGGAACTTTCCGCCGTGGCTGACCATCTAATGCAGATGTTCGTGAACCACGAGGTAGATAAAGTGGATATTGTCTATAACCAGTTCCTGAACGCCGCCACGCAGCGCGTGACCGTGGAGGACTACCTGCCGGTTTCCTCGCTTCAGGAAGGGAAAGAGAAAAAGGTGACCAGCGACTATATTATCGAACCTTCCGCCGATGATCTTCTTATAGAACTGATTCCCAAAATTTTAAGAACGCAGTTGTATAAGACGTTGTCCGACTCCATCGCTTCCGAGCATGGAGCGCGGATGATTTCCATGACCAAGGCTACTGATAATGCCACGGAGATTTTACGTGATTTGCGCCTGAAGTACAACAATGCCCGCCAGTCGTCCATCACGAATGAGCTGATTGAGATTGTGAGTGGTGCGAATGCGTTGAACGGGTAGTTTCGGCAGCGAACAACTTATAAATACTGGCAGTCAAGGGTTTCCGAGAAAAGTCATCCCCTTGCTGCCATTTTTTTTCAAAATTATGGCAATACCTTTTTCACGAATCATACTTTCCAACGGATTGCATGTGTTGGTGCACGAAGACCACACCACGCCTTTGGCAGCTTGCACTGTCGTATATCGTGTCGGTGCTCGCGATGAAAACCCTGCATGCACGGGACTTGCGCACCTGATGGAGCATTTTATGTTCAGTGGTTCCGAGCATGCGCCTGATTTCGACTTAGCCTTGCAGAAGGTGGGAGCCATTAACAACGCTTATACTTCACAGGATCTTACCAATTATTATATTGTGTTGCCTGCCAACAACATCGAGACGGCTCTTTGGTTAGAATCGGACCGGATGGCCGCGCTTTCCTTCAGCCAACAGGGACTGGATGTTCAGAAACAGGTGGTGATGGAAGAGTTCAAGGAGACCTGTCTCAATGTCCCATACGGCGACCTGATGATGCAGGTTTACGGACTGAGCTATCAGCGCCATCCTTACCAGTGGTTGCCCATAGGTAAGGAACTGTCGCATATAGAGCAGGTCGATATGGGCATTATTCGTCGCTTCCACGACCGCTTCTATTGTCCTGCAAATGCCATTCTTGTGGTGGCGGGCAACGTGCACGCGGAGCTTGTCTTTGAGCTGGCAGACAAGTGGTTTGGCGATATTCCGGCAGGCAGTCGGAATCCCCATGAGTATCCGCAGGAGTTGCCCCTGACAGAATTCCGGTATCGGACAGTGGAGAAGAATGTGCCCGACGACATGCTTTTCAAGAGCTGGCAGATGCCCGCGCGCACAGCTCCTGACTATTGCGCCTACGACCTGCTTTCCGACATTCTCGGCACGGGGCAGAGCTCCTATCTTTACCGCAAATTCGTGGTGGAAGACAGGCTGTTCACGGACCTTTCCGCCTCAGTAGCCGGCACCGCTGACCAAGGGCTGTTTTTTATAGGGGGGAGACCTTCGGAAAATGTCCCAATCGAAAAAGCCGATGAAATATTGTCTCAGTATCTGCATGATTTCCAGTTTGATGAACGACTTTCTTACGATTTGCAGAAAGTGAAGAACAATGCTGAATCCATCATTTTGGAACGGAACTTAAAAGTTGAAGACCGTGCCAACACCCTCGCAACAGGAGAGTTTTATAGTTGTGCCGAGGATTTTGCCGATGAACGTAATGGCTATCTTGCTGTAACAGAGGAAGATGTTCGGCGGATTGTAGAAAAAATGTTCCGAAAATCATTTGGGAGCACGCTGTGGTATAAAAGTTCAAGATCAAACGTTTGAGCACTCCTGACATGAAGTCGTGCCACATCCTGACAGCTTAATCTTCCATCCCAAAAAAATCGTATCTTTGCAGCCTGAAAAAGAAAAGTAGAAAGGCTTATATATGAACGATTTATTGGAAAAATTAGAGCTCATTTACCAACGTTGGCTGCAAATCGGCGAGGAGATAACGAAGCCGGATGTAATGTCCGACATGAAGAACTATGTCAAACTGAGCAAGGACTACAAGGATTTGCAGGCTGTGGTGGATGCTTACAAGAAATACAAAGATGTGATTGACAACATCGCCAGTGCCAAAGATATTTTGGCTAACGAGAAGGATGAGGAGTTTCGGGATATGGCAAAGGTTGAGTTGGATGCGTATCAATCTGAAAAGGAGACACTTGAAGAGGATATACGGTTGCTGTTGCTGCCTTCCGACCCGCAGGACAGCAAGAATGCGCAGATGGAGATTCGTGCGGGCACGGGCGGTGACGAAGCCAGCATATTTGCCGGGGACCTATTCCGCATGTACCAGCATTTCTGTGACAAGAAGGGCTGGAAAATCGAGGTCCTTTCCATGACCGAGGGCACCGTGGGCGGCTACAAGGAGATTGACTTTTCCGTGACGGGCAACGGGGTTTATGGCATCATGAAGTATGAGTCGGGCGTGCATCGCGTACAGCGCGTGCCGCAGACCGAGTCGCAAGGCCGCGTGCACACCTCCGCTGCCTCTGTGGTGGTGTTGCCCGAAGCCGATGAATTTGATGTGGAACTAAAGCAGAGTGACATCAAGAAGGAAACCTTCTGCGCTTCCGGTCCTGGCGGACAGTGCGTGAACACCACCTACTCCGCCGTGCGCCTCACGCACATTCCCACGGGCATTGTGGTCTCCATCCAGGACGAGAAATCGCAGATTAAGAACCTCGAAAAGGCCATGCGCGTGCTGCGCACCCGTCTGTTCGAGCGTGAGTACCAGAAATATTTGGACGAAATCGCTTCCAAGCGTCGCACGATGGTCTCCACCGGCGACCGTTCCGCGAAAATCCGCACTTACAACTATCCGCAGAACCGCGTCACCGACCACCGCATCAACTACACGATGTACAACCTTGCCAATTTCATGAACGGCGACATCGAGGAAGTGATGCAGGCACTACAGGTGGCCGAGAATGCGGAGAGATTGAAGGAGGCGGTGGAATAATTTAGCTATTGGCTATTGGCTATTGGCTGTTGGCTGTTGGCTGTTGGCTGTTGGCTGTTGGCTGTTGGCTGTTGGCTGTTGGCTGTTGGCTGTTGGCTGTTGGCTGTTGGCTGTTGGCTGTTGGCTGTTGGCTGTTGGCT
>JAFXPL010000010.1 GCA_017527945.1 Bacteroidales bacterium
AAGGATCGCAGCCATCTTTTCATTGTTCTTGTTCATTGTTTCGTTGTTTTTATTGATTACACTTTGTTTGCTTGTTTGAGCCATCATTGTCGTTGAACTGATGCACAACAGCATGGCTAGAATCAAGACACCTCTAAGTTTTTTCATGGCTTATTTCTTGATGGTGTTTGAATTCTGGTTGTATGCCTTGGCCACGCATTTCCATTGGCCTTCAATCTTCAATAACAGTAATACGTCGGTGAAGTCGATGGAGCCGCCCCAGCCCTCTTCCAACACTCGAACCACGGCCAGCGTCTCTTCCAACTCCAGCACGTCGATGCGGGTCTTGAACTCCTTGCCGGCGCCCACGGTGTCCACATTGTGATAGAACTGCTCGATGCTGCCACGCTCGAATTTTCCGTTCAGGAAACCGAACAGGCAGGCATCTTCGGTGAATAACTCTTTGGCATACTTGCTGTTGCCTTCAGCCACACTGCGTGTGAATTTCTCGGCAGCCTCCACGACTGCGTTGTAGTCTTCAATTTTACTTCTCATTGTTACCTTTGTTTTATTCGTAAATGATTAAATTTTTCGAGTGCAAAAGTGCAACGATTTCGGCAAACAGACATTTCTATTTGGCTCAACTTTCCTTTCTGTTTCGTCCAAAATGTGTTATGGTGTGCTATGTCGTGTATAGGACCAACCACAAAGAAGCCAACACACAGGATTACCAAATGCGATATTTATCTTGTTTTTAGCCCATTGATGGTCTCCTGCAGCCCATTGAGGAAGCGCGCCGCCTCGAAACCGTCCATCTGGGCGTGGTGGAACTGGAACGAGATGGGCAACGTCGTTTTGAAGAGCCCTCGGCGGTATTTGCCCCAAGCTAAGAAAGGATTGGTGAACAGTTCGGAATAGACACTCGGAGATATCGAAGGTTTTGAAAATCGTCACCTTCGGCATCCCTGCCGTTTTCCACAGCTCGAAAGCAAATCCGCGTGGCGAGTCTTGAGGGTTGATTTCTTGTTTCATATCGTATCGTTTTCCAAATCCTTGATATTCATTGCCGGTAATCCAGACTTCGTGGCCGGTTGATGAGTTGGCAAAAATACAAAATCTCACACAGAAAACGAAATTATTCTTCCTTTTCTATGCAGAATTTTGAATGTGCCGTTGTTGCAGGGGTGTGGAAGTAAGAGGCGAGGATTATCACATCCCGATCAGTTTGAAGGCGTCACTGAAGGGGATGGTTTCGGGGGCGCCGACATGGTCTTTCCAGGCGGGTTCCTCATGGCTCATTTTCGAAATGGCGCGCGAAGTCATGTTTTTGACTTTCGCACATACTTCGTTGATTATCGCCATCTCTTGCTCAGTGAAACAGCTCATGTCCGCTTCACCCGCCGCCTCTAACGACACGCATTCCTGATTCTGGACCAGTCTCAACCGTTCTTCCACCTCATCGAACGCACTGTAAACCCTGTCCCAACGTTGCGGCACGGGACCGAACTCGAGGGCATTGTAGGCGAGGCCCGAAATGGCCATCCCGCGTTCGCGATAGGATAGAAAGTCGATGTAGAACAGCACTTTGTTCATTTTCGTCTGGTAGGTTTCGCCCATTTGTCCCAGCACATACAGTAACAGGTTTTTCAGTCTCTTTGTAGATACCGGTGCGAAACCGTTGGCTAGTCCCCTGCCGCTTCGGAACAGCCGTTCGACCGCTCGCTGCTCTTCAGCACACTGCTCGGACTGGTCAACAACCTCCTGCACGCGAGCTGAAATCTTTGCATACTCTTTTTCGGTAAGCTGATGCCTCGAACTTTTCACCAAATCGAGAAAAACCCGCGGGTTCATCGCACTGCGGATTATTTTCCCGTTGCTTTCGCTGGGTACCTCACCGTTTTCATACAGCCGATACTGATTTGCGCCGAAGCCCAATATCAGCGACATTTTGGCAGCACTGAGACCATACAGCTCACGCAAAGCGACAATCTCATCCTGATATGGGATACCATGACGCTCTCGATACTGATTTGTAGCATGGTTATACCAGATGCTGTCACTTTCAGTTGTGGTATAATTCTCCCCCTCGGCATCATCCCGAAATGAGATGTACGTGAATTCGTATTTTTCACCTCTATATTCCCATGAATCAGGTGTATAAATCACCCGCATAGGCTTTCCCGTTATTGGACTGACTGGTATCTTCATAACTCTATCATTTAAATGGATACGCCAAAGGATATTCGGCAATGTTGTAGTACGGCGGCGGCTTCGACGATTTCCTTGTTGCGCGGCAGCGACGAGCCGCAGAAGATTGCTATGTGCATTGTGCTAAAACGGTTTATTTTTCTGTTTGACGTAAAGCAGTGCCCGGTTATTTCGATAGTTTGAAAATACGGACGGCGCCGCGCAGGACGATGGCGAACACGATGGCTCCGACGACGAGGTCGGGCACACGGCTGTTGAATATCCAGACCGCCACGCCCGAAAGAATGACTCCGAGGTTGACCACCACGTCGTTGGCCGAGAAGATGACGCTGGCGCGCATGTGCGCGTCGCCGCTTTTCTGTCGGTTGAGGAGCCAGAGGCAGTAGGCATTGGCGACCAGCGAGAGC
>JAFXPL010000114.1 GCA_017527945.1 Bacteroidales bacterium
AACAATAACAAATAATAATAACAATAACAAATAATAGTAGCAACTAAATATAGTAATACACCAAAAAGGGCTGAAAGCCCGACCTATGTCAACCCAGGGTGAACGAAGTGAGCCCCGGGACAGCACCACCAGGACAAACGAAGTGACCCCTGGGGCAGACAATCAGAGTGACCCCTGGGTAAAACACCAAAAAATCAAGAACAATGAGCGAAAACACCGTCACCACAATAGAAGAAAGAATCGAAGAAAACTTCAAGGAAAGCGCACAAAAAATCAAGGGCGTGCGCCGCAAGACCTTCCACATGGGCGGCGTGCACCCCGACGCCAACAAGTTCGCGCACTCCGCGCCCGTGGAGACTTTTCCGCTGCCCGACGAGGCCGTTGTCTATATGACCCAGCACCTCGGTTCCCCCGCTACTCCCATCGTCCAAAAAGGCGATAAGGTGAAGGTGGGCCAGCTCATCGGCAAGGCTGAGTCGTTCGTCTGCGCCAACATCCACGCCCCCATCTCCGGCACCGTCGTCAAGGTTGACCAGGTGGCCGACATCACCGGCTACAAGAAGCCCGCCATCGTCATCAAGCGCGAAGGCGATGAATGGGAGGAGAGCATCGACACCTCATTGGACATCGTCCACGACATCAAGCTGAAGACCAAGGAGGAAATCATCGAGCGCATGAAAGACCGCGGCATCGTGGGTCTTGGCGGCGCCTGCTTCCCGACCCATATCAAGTATATGCTGAAACCGGACCAGAAATGCGAGTACCTGATCGTCAACGCCGCCGAATGCGAGCCCTACATCTCCACCGACAACCGAGTCATCCTGGAACGCTGCGAGCAATGCATGATCGGCATCGAAATCGCCCTCATCGCGTCAGGCGCCCCGAAGGCCATCATCGGCATCGAGGACAACAAACCCCGCGCCATCGCCAAACTGATGGAGGCCGCTAAACGCTACCCGAACATCGAGGTGCAACCGCTGAACATCAAATACCCGCAAGGTGCTGAGAAACAGCTGATCAAGGCCATCACGGGAAGAAGCGTCCCCAATGGCGCCCTGCCGATTTCCGTGGGCTGTATCGTCAACAATATCACCACGATGTACACCATCTACCTCGCGGTACAGAAAAACAAACCGATCGTGCAGACTTACACCACGGTCTCCGGCCGCTCGCTGCGCCCCGACCAGTGCAAGAACTACCGACTGCGCATCGGCACCCCGATTCTGAGCGTGCTGCAAGCGGTGGGCATCCCCGAGGACACGGGCAAGATCATCTCCGGCGGTCCGATGATGGGCAAAGCCATCGCCAACCTCAACGCCTACACCGCCAAGGGCATGTCGAGCCTCCTGTTCATGAACGAGGAAGAGAGCGTGCGCGGCGAAGTGCACCCCTGCCTGCGCTGCGGCAAGTGCGTGAGCGTCTGCCCGATGGGGCTCGAACCTTACATGCTGCAGACCTTCACGGAACTGAAACGTTGGGACGACACCGAAAAATACGGCATCATGAACTGCATCGAGTGTGGTTCCTGCGCCTTCATCTGCCCCTCCAACCGTCCCATCCTCGACATGATTCGCGTCGGCAAGGCCAAGACCGGCGGCATCATCCGGTCACGGAACGCGAAATAACCGCCATTGGTAAGCTACGGAACAACGGCAAGAAAAATGCCACCGAGTTGCCTTCTCCATCAATGCCAAATCAACTTTTAACATAGCATTTCAAAAGGCCGGTGTAACACCTCCGGCCTTTTTATTGCGAATAGCCATGATGAACATTCGCAAAAAATTGTATCTTTGCAGACTTTTATCAGACTTTTATAGAAAATTAGTAATCAATAATTTAGACACCCGATTATGAAAAGAGACGAACAGATTTTCAACCTCATCCAGCAAGAGCGCGAGCGCCAGACGAACGGCATCGAGCTGATTGCTTCCGAGAATTTCGTGAGTGACCAGGTGATGGAAGCCATGGGTTCCGTGATGACCAACAAATATGCCGAAGGCCTTCCGGGCAAGCGCTACTATGGTGGCTGCCAGATTGTTGACCAATCCGAACAACTGGCCATCGACCGCGTGAAACAACTTTTCGGCTGCGAATGGGCCAACGTGCAACCGCACTCCGGCGCCCAAGCCAACATGGCCGTCCTGATGGCCTGCCTGAAACCGGGCGACACCTTCATGGGCCTCGACCTGAACCACGGCGGCCACCTCTCCCACGGCTCCCCCGTGAACTCCTCCGGCATCCTCTACCACCCTGTGGCCTACCAAGTTGACGAGGAAACCGGTTGCATCAACTACGACACGATGGAAGAGGTCGCGCTCCGCGAAAAACCGAAACTCATCATCGGCGGCGCCTCAGCCTACAGCCGCGACTGGGACTGGGCACGCATGCGCCAAATTGCCGACAAGGTCGGTGCCATCCTGATGGCTGACATCTCCCACCCCGCCGGCCTCATCGCCAAGGGCCTGCTTAACAACGCCGTGGCACACTGCCACATCGTGACCACCACCACACATAAGACCCTCCGCGGACCTCGTGGCGGTTTGATCATGCTCGGCAAAGACTTCGAGAACCCCTGGGGCAAAACCACCCCGAAGGGTGTCGTGAAGATGATGTCCCAAATCCTCGATTCCTCCGTGTTCCCGGGCTGTCAAGGCGGTCCCCTCGAGCACGTCATCGCCGCCAAGGCCGTCGCATTCGGCGAAGCCCTGACCGATGAATACGCCCAATACGTGAAACAGGTGAAGCTCAACGCTAACGCCATGGCCAACGCATTCGTGGAAAGAGGCTACAAGGTAATTTCTAACGGCACCGACAACCACCTGATGCTCATCGACCTGAGAAAGAAATTCCCCGAAATGACCGGCAAGGTGGCCGAGAACACCCTCGTGAAAGCCGACATCACCATCAATAAGAACATGGTGCCGTTCGACACCCGTTCCGCATTCCAGACTTCTGGCATTCGCGTAGGCACGCCCGCCATTACCACCCGCGGTCTGAAGGAAAACGACATGCCCGTCATCGTGGAGATGATCGACAAAGTGCTCTGCGACGTCGAGAACGAGGAGCTCATCGTCAAGACCCGCAAATTGGTCAACGACATGATGCACGACCGTCCACTATTCGCGTGGTAATCAGAATTTTCATTATAAAAAGGGGTCCCAATCGGGACCCTTTTTTTGTCCATGCCACCCGAGCGAAGATTACGGGTTTTGAAAGAGACTATATGTTCGAATCTCAGATGCGGGAGAAGGCCTTAAGCCATTGAAAACAAAGGTAACGAAGACGAGTGTTACGCACCATACAAATGAAATTCTGCAAAAAAAAGGATGCAGGAGGTTGTTTTCAGTATTCGGAAGTTGGCAGTAAATTCATAACACATTGATTATCAGTATGGAAAATATTTTCTTCAAAGCGCTTGTTTTTACACTTTTTTATTTTATCTTTGCAGGCGACAAAATATTCGTTCTTACAAAAACTTTGAAAATGAAAAACACCCTCTTGTCCAAGTTCAGGACACTCAAAGCCCTGACCAGGCACTTCTCCGACGACCGGAAGTGCATTGACTTCCTCGCCGAGCAACGATGGCACGGCAAGCCCGTCTGTCCCTACTGCGGTTGTGCTACCGTCTATCACCGGAAGGACGGTCGCTACGCCTGCAAGGACTGCAAGAGCACTTTCTCCGTGCTCGTCGGGACGGTCTTCCAGAACACCAAGCTCAAACTACTCCAATGGTTTCAAGCCATCTACCTGATTGTCAACAACAAACAGGGCATCTCCTCCGCACAGCTCGCCAAAGAAATCGAGGTGTCGCAAAGCACCGCCTGGCACGTCCTGCACAAAATCAGAATCCTGCTGCGCGACGAGGATGATGGCTTCCCGGACACGGTGCATGGGGAAAAAGTCGATGTGAACAGCGGCTCCGGCAGGCCGCTCGTCATCAGACAACTCACGGAGCCACTGGAACTGCATCCCAAAATTCTCCCTTTCGTGCAGCCCAGCAGCCGGATATTCACTGACGACTACGTCTGCTACCAGACGCTGGCGGAGAGTGAATTGGAGAAATATAA
>JAFXPL010000115.1 GCA_017527945.1 Bacteroidales bacterium
ACTTCAGCGGCAGCTCGATGTTCTCATAGACGTTCAGCTCGTCGATGAGGTTGAAGCTCTGGAACACGAAGCCGATGTTGCCTTTGCGGAATTTGGTGCGCTCCCGCTCCTTCAACTTGCCGACCTCCTGCCCCAACAGCTCGTAGCTGCCCGAGGTGGGGTTGTCCAAGAGGCCGAGGATGTTGAGCAGCGTGGATTTGCCGCAGCCCGACGGCCCCATCACGGCGACGAACTCGCCGTCCTGTATTTCGAACGAGACACCGTCCAACGCGAGGGTCTCGATTTCTTCCGTCCGGAAGATTTTGGTGAGGTTTTGTACTTTGATCATAATAATGGGTATTAAATTGTTCGTTCTGATGTCCCCCACACTGCGGCTTCGCCTTGTATGGGGCTACCAAGCTCTTGCCCCTCCGGGGCTGCTCAAGGAATATGTCTTTATATAATTCGTTCAATTCGCCGACGTTTGTTCGCCGTTCACTCTTTCTTCAACGCCTCGGCAGGGTTCGTCCTCGCGGCACGGAGCGTCTGCCATAACACCGAGAGGAAGGCCAGCAACAGGGTGACCACAACCGCCACGACAATGATCCAGCCGTAATGCTCGATGCGGTAGGCGAAACGTTCCAAGTATTTGCCGCTAAGCCAAACCGCAATGGGAGCTCCGATGATGGCGGCGATTCCGACGAGCATCATATAACTCTTCACCGTGCGCAGCAACTCGCGGTTGACATCGCTGCCGAAGACCTTGCGGACGGCAATACTGTGGCTTCCTTCATCGCAATAGTAGGTGCTCATGGCGACGAGACCGAGCAGCGACAGCAGCACCGATAATCCCATGAAAATCTCCAACAGTCGAACTGTGCGCTTGGCCGGCTCCAACTGCTCCAACATCAAATCATCCGCATACCCGCACTTGACATCCTTGCCTACGCCCTCCTTTTTCTCCACCCACTGGTTGTAGTGGTTCATAATCTGCCTTTCAGCTTCCGCATGGTCGCCTGTGGTCTTGACGAGCAAGCCGACCCCATAACCAAACTTCTCTGTATCAAACACATAAACTCCACCATTTAAATTATAGTCGCGGTCGGCACAGGCAGCCGTTTTAACCGGGAAATCATGCACAACACCGCCAATATAATCCACGTTCATGAAATAATAGTTGCTGAAATATGCAGCTATATTGTTCAAAAACGAAGTGGAAGTGTCGGAAATACCGCTTTCAATCAAAACATGCTCTCCTAACCATAGCGAATTGGCTTTGGGATGGCCGAAATCTTCAACCACCTCAAACCCCAACAACTGGAAATAGATTGAATCGCACAGAACCGTTGCCATTTTTATCTCGCTTTTTGAATCGTCTTCCATAGTCGGAATGCCAAAGCTATAGTTGATTTTCCCAGGATAACCTTGTCCGATACCGACTTCCTCAACACATGGCAACGACCTGAGTTCTTCTACAACGGGCAAATACGCTCTTGGAGGATAAAGTTCATCAATCACAAACAGATCTTTTGTCTGAAGATGAATAGGGCGGTTAACCATGTGCCGCATCTGCACCTCCATCACGATAGCCAAGGCGATCAGCACAAACGAAAGCACGCTCTGAAAAACGATGAATATCTTGTTGAACCACATTTTGTTGTATTGGCGGAACGCGCCGCGAACCACCTCAATCGGGGCATAACGGGAGGCGAACAAAGCTGGCAACCAGCCCGAAAGCGCTCCCAGTAGCAGGACACCACTCACATACGCCACTATGTATGCAGGCGTCATCAACAGCCGTAGCTGGATGTCGGCATCAGGGGTATTGCTGACTAACAGCCGATTCATCGTGGGCACCAGAGCGTAAGCCAACAAAAAGGCAAAACCGAAACATACTGCTGTGAACAACACAGATTCGGCAATAAGTTTGCCCATGACGGACAGTTTCTGTGCTCCCAAAAGCCGGCGGGTGGCCATCTCCTTGGCACGTTTTCCCACCAAAGCCATGCTGAGGTTGATGTAGTTGATGACAGCCGACAGCAAAAGAAGGATAACGATGGCCGTAAGGATCCGGATGTTGGTGAGGTTCCCCGTGTGAATACTTTTATTCGAATGGGAATAGGAATTGAAGAACATCTCCTTATAATTGTACACCACAAGCCCTTTTAACCACTCTTCACCCCAAGAACTATAATTTTGATTGCAGAGGTCAAGCACCTTGTTTTTGAAAGCCTCCTCATCCGTGTTCTCCATTCTCTGAAAGAGGGTGAGCACACCCTGGATTATTTTGAAAGGTTTTTGTCCCTCATAGCTTTTGTCATCAAAAGGAAGCAGCACGTCAAAATACTGAATCAAGGAATTTTGGACATCTTTCATGATGCCGCAAATGATGTATGGTTTTTCATCGATGATGATGGTTTTGCCCAATAAGTTCCCTTGGTCCTCAAACTGTCTGGCCATAGTTTCACTGATAATGGCGTTGTTGGATTTGTCAAATCCGTTACCGCTTCCTTCCACAAACGTGTAATACGGAAAAAGATTGAAAAAGTCTTGGTCAACGAACTTGATGTTGGCAGGATAGGCCATACTTTGGTAAACTAATTTTCCATCCTTCCCCGTGATTCTGCTGATCAACTCAATTTCAGGAATATTGGTTTCCAAAGACTCTTTATCCCAAACAGACAGTCCCAAGTGTAACGTGTTACCGAGGCTGTAAATGCGGTCATGGGCGGGATTCTCATTCACGACGGCCAGATTTTGCGTCACGTAACTGCCGATTAGGATGACGAAGGCGAGGCTCACGACGAGCCCTACCGCTTCGACGGCGGTGTAGAGTTTGTTGCGACTGAGGAATTTAAGGTAACTTTTCATATTTTTTTGTTTTAAGCCCCATACTGCGCTTCGCTTGTATGGGGTTATTAGCGCTTCGCGCATCTTGCCTCTCCGAGGCTGCTTAAGGATTTGTTTTTTTTATAAACATCCATACATCGTTCTTCATCATTCTCATACATCATTTTCCGTGCCAAAAACATAAACCTTTGGTTGTCAATCATCTAAACATCAAACAAAAGAGCCGCTGTAAAGATTTCTTACAGCAGGTGTAAGGTTTCTTTACAGGTATCATCATTTTATTAAAGGTCATCATTGAAACTTTCATAATGGCAAAAATACTATTTTTGGGACAAGGCTCTCGTGTCCACTTTTTTCGAGCTGGTACAAGAACTAAGTATGATTGACGGAAAAGTGTATTATTTCATACGATTGTTTTTCGGAAAAGTGTATTTTTGCAGACTTGAATTTAACGGAAAAGTGTATGTTAAAAAGAAAGATTCAAACGGAAATAGCTGATTATCTTGATAATGGATCTGATAAGATACTGGTTCTTGATGGAGCTCGTCAGATAGGGAAGTCTTTTATCATTCGGTATGAAGGGCAAAAACGTTTCAAGAACTATATTGAGATTGATTTGTATGAAGACAAGAATGGTGAAAAGATCTTTGAAGGTACGAGAAACAAAGAAGATTTTTACCTTCGACTCAGCACTGTTGCTGGCGACCGTATGGGGCAAAAAGAGAACACGTTGGTATTTTTGGACGAGATACAGGCCTATCCCGATATGCTCACCCTCTTGAAGTTCCTGCGACAAGACGACAGATTCACCTATGTCGTCAGCGGTTCTCAATTAGGAATTGCCCTTAACGAAACGCTCTCCAAGCCCAGCGGGAAAATCAAGGTTGTGAACATGTTCCAGCTTGATTTCGAGGAGTTTTTGTGGGCCAACAACGTAGGAAAAGAGTTTATCGAACATGCACGCCAGTGTTTTTTGAAAAAAGTAGCCTTGGACGAACCACTCCACAACCGAATGATGGATTTGTTCAAGAAATATTTGTTGGTGGGAGGACTACCCGATGCCGTGAACAAGTTCGTTGAAACACACAACATCGTTGAGGTGAGGGCGGCTCAAAAGGAGGTGTATGATCTGTATAAGGGCGATGCAAGTCAATATGACAAAGAACGCAAACTGGTTATTGAGCGGGTGTACGAATTGGTGCCTTCTTATCTTGAAAACAAGAAGAAACGGGTTCATTTCAACCAAATAGAGAACAAGAAACAGGCAAGGGCTTGGCAATATCAGGCTGAGTTCGAGTATCTTGTAAAGAGCGGTATCTGTCACGAAGTAAAAGCGATTTCCAATCCAAGGTTCCCTCTTGTGGAATCAGAGAGCAAGAATTTGCTGAAACTGTATCTGAATGATGTGGGACTGTTAACCCGACTGCTTTATCAATACAGCATAGCAGCCATTATGGATGATGTGAAGAGCGTAAACCTGGGTTCCGTGTATGAATCGGTGGTCTGCAGCGAACTTGTTGCGCACGGCTTCCCGTTGTTCTATTACGACAACAAGAAGAAAGGCGAGATTGAGTTTCTTGTGAACGATTATGATCTGCTTTCGGTTCTTCCCATCGAGGTTAAATCGGGGAAAAACTACAATGAGCACGCTTCGTTGGATGCCTTTGTCGCCACTCCCGACTACCACATCGAACAAGCTTTTGTAATGTCGAACGAGCGCGAAGTCAAGCAAAACGGGAAGGTGGCTTATCTTCCGATATACTACGTCATGTTTTTCATTCCGTCAACCCCACCGACGGAAGTTCTGCTGTAATTCGCTTTTTTGCAAAACAACTTCCTTGGCGCAATCTCGTAAAAAAAACAGAGATTACGCCAGGATTCTGCCACAAGGTTGGCGTAATCTCATATTTTTTGTATCTTTGCGCCAAAATTCTTGAGTATGAAACAGCATATCATCGGTCGTAAAGAGCAGATTGTCAAGCTGGAAAAGTATTTGGCAAGTGAAAAATCGGAGTTCGTCGCTATTTACGGCAGACGGCGTGTCGGGAAGACTTTTTTGGTTAAAGAACTGTTTGAAGGAAAATTCACGTTCAGGATGACAGGCAAGGAAAACGCCAACACCAAAGAACAACTGGAAAACTTCCACTACGCCCTGAACAACTATACTACGACCGCTGAACAGCCTGAAACTTGGACCCAAGCTTTTCGTCAGCTTGAGTCGTTCATAGAACACGAAGCCGAAGAAGGCCCCAAAATTCTGTTCTTCGACGAATTACCGTGGTTCGACACAAGAGGCTCCAAGTTCGTGAGCGCGTTGGAACATTTCTGGAACGATTGGGCGGCGTATCGCAACGACATCAAACTCATTGTCTGCGGCAGCGCGACAACCTGGATGCTCAACAAGGTGATCAACTCGAAAGGCGGTCTGCATAACCGCGCCACGCACACCATGCTCCTTTCTCCGTTCACCTTGGGTGAGACTGAACAATACTTCAAATCGCAGGGATTCCTGTACGAGCGGCAGGAAATCATCGAGTGCTACATGTCGGTTGGCGGCGTGGCCTACTACCTGTCGCTTTTCGAACGCGACAAGAGTGTGACTCAAAACATTGAGTCCCTTTGCTTTACCCGCGGCGGTGAGATGGTGAATGAGTTCGAAAAAATCTTCAAATCGCTTTTCAAGAAGGCCGACAACCATATTGCCGTAGTGACAGCATTGGAAAAAAAAGGAATGGGCATGACACGGCAGGAGATCATAGCGGTAGCGCACCAAACCAACAACGGGAACCTGACTCGCTTGCTGAAAGAGCTGGAAGAATGCGCCTTCATCCGCAGCTATATTCCGTTCAAAAAGAGCAAGAAAGACATGCTATACCAGCTGATTGATCCCTTCACGCTCTTTCATTTCCGCTTCATGCGCGACTCTGGAACTTATATGAAAGGCTATTGGCAGAAGATGCAGTCCACTGCCCTGTATGAAAGCTGGTGCGGCTATGCTTTTGAGATCGTCTGCCTCAATCACTTGGATCAGATAGTCCAGGCATTGGGCATTGACGGAACCATCAACAAACCTTGCTCGTGGTTCTATCGTCCTCCCAAAAACACTTCCGATGAAACCGACGAAGACCTGAAGCACGGTGCTCAAATAGACCTCCTCATCGACCGTTCCGACAAGTGCATCAGCATCTGCGAAATGAAATACTCCACAGACGAATACGAAATCACCAAAAGCTATGACAGCCAACTCGCCCGCCGGATGCGTATTTTCCGGAAGGTCACCCAAACGAAGAAGTCATTGCTGCCGGCATTCATCACGCCGAATGGTCTTTTGGACAACATGTACGCCCGGAAGATTTCCCGCGAGGTGAAAGGGGATGCGTTGTTCGCCTTGTAGAAACGCAAAATTTTGCGTTTCCACAATTCCTAATTCCTAATTACTAATTTCTAATTTCTAATTCCTCCGCCTCCCCATACCCGTCATACGATGACGTGATTACCTTTTCCCCTGGTTCTAACCCCTCTAAAACCTCGTAGTACTGCGGGTTTTGGCGACCGATGCGGATGTCGCGCTTCACGGCTTTGGTGCCGTCCTTCGTGACGACGTAGATCCACTTGCCGCCGGTCTTCTGGTAGAAAGCGCCGCGCGGTATCAGGACGGCCTCCACCGGCTGGCCTAACTGCAGGTTCAGGTAGAAGGTCTGGCCGGTGCGGATGTTCTCCGGCTGGCCGTCCGCGAATTTGAAGTCGGCCTTGAACTTGCCGTCGCGGACCTCGGGATAGACCTTGCGTATCAACACGTTGCACTTGCCGCCCTGTCGCTCGAAGTCGGCCTCCAACCCCGCTGTCACCCGGTCGATGTAGTGCTCGTCAATCAGGGCTTCGATCTTGTAGTTGTCCTGATTGTTGATCTGTCCGACCTTGCTGCCCATC
>JAFXPL010000116.1 GCA_017527945.1 Bacteroidales bacterium
AACAGTTCTTCGCTGCCTTGGCCGAGGATTTCGACATCGAGTGCAAGTGCGACTGCACCACGGACGGCGGCAAATGCGAGTGCGAACTGCCCTGCCACTGCGAATGCAGCGAACCGTACAAACCCGCCAAACTGCACAACTTCTCCATGTACTTCGAAGGCGTGTGGTACAGCCTTACCGCCAAGCCCGGCCGTTTCAACGACAACGACCCCATCGGCGTGCTCGATGTGACGATTCTCTCCAACCTCGTGCTCGACAAGATTCTGGGCATCAAGGATCTCCGCACCGACAAGCGCATCGACTTCGTGGGCGGCATCCGTGGTCTGGGTGAACTGAAGCGCCGCGTCGATAACGGTGAGATGAAGGTCGCCTTTGCCTTGTACCCGGTCTCCATGCAGCAAATCATCGACATTGCGGACACAGGCAACATCATGCCTCCGAAGACCACCTGGTTCGAGCCGAAACTGCGCTCCGGCCTTGTCATTCACGAATTAGCATAAAAATGTTCAAAGTTCCCGTTTTACTCATATTATATAATAGAATAGAGGAAACGCACGACGTATTTCAAGTTTTACGCACGGTGCAGCCCACTCAACTCTATGTGGCGGGCGACGCGGCCAAGCCCGGTTCCGTGATGGACCGGATGCGCACCTACCAAACCCGCGCTGTCATCCAGCCCGAGTGGCCGTGCCAATTGCACACCTTATGGCAGGACAATCATCTGGGCAAGTCCCAGATGATTGCCACCGCCATGAAGTGGTTCTTCGAACAGGAAGACGAAGGCATCATCCTCTTCGAAGACACCATCCCCGGCTACGACTTCTTCCCGTATTGCGAACAGTTGCTCGAAAAATACCGGAACGACAAGCAGATTTACAGCATCGGGGGCTTTTACTGGCGGCACCGAAGCCGCAAAAGATACCGCAAGAGAATGAAACGAGGCGAGTCCTCCTATTTCTTCTCCGCGTATGCCTCCACATGGGGATTCGCCACTTGGAAGAACCGATGGATGGATTTTTCCCTGTCCATGGACCACTACGACAAGGAGGGTTTCGAGAAGATGATCGAGCCCTACATGAAAAAGAAAAAACAGAAAGTCTATTGGATGAACCGGTTCAATGCCCTCAAGAAGTACAACGCCACCTATTGGGACTACCAGTACAACTTCCACATCTGGTCGCACCAGGCGCTGTGCATCACCCCGTACCTGAACCTCGTGACCAACGTGGGGTTTCGGAAGCAGGCCAAGCGCAAGATCCGCCGGATGAAGCGCAACGCCTACCCCATCATGCCGCTGGTGCATCCCGAGGAAATCCAGCAGGATTACGGCGAAGACCGCTACATGTTCCGGCACATCTTCAACAGCGCCTTCATCACGCTGTTCAAAGACTGGCTCAACGACCTCATCGCCAACAGCAAATCCGAAATGTAAACTCCCTAAACTTCTAAACCACCTAAACCACCTAAACCACCTAAACCACCTAAACTTCTAAACTTCTAAACAACCCATGAAAAATAAACTATCTGCAAAACGCATCTTCCAGGAAGTAAAAAGCTACTTCTTCATCTTCCTTGGGCTGGCGTTGTTCACTTTCGGGTGGTCAGCATTTCTGACACCTTACGAGGTGGCCGGCGGCGGCGTGGCCGGAGCGGCGTCTATCCTTTACTTTGCTACCAAAACCATCCCCATCGGCGTCACCACGTTTGTGCTCAATGCCATCCTGATTGCTATCGCATGGAAAGTGTTAGGTCCCAAATTCTGCATCAACTCGCTGATTTGCACGGTGGTTATGAGCGTTTTCTTTTCCCTTTTCCAGCCGCTGTTCCCAAAACCGATTGTCGAAGACATGTTCATGAGCGTCATTATCGGCTCCGCCATCGCGGCATACGGCATCGGCATGGCCATCAACTGGGGCGGCAACACCGGCGGGGTTGACATCATTGCCCTCATGATCGGCAAGTACCGCAACATCTCCTACGGCCGCATCAGCCTGTTCTCCAACATCCTCATCGTGGGTTCTTCCTACTTCGTGCTCCACGACGTGCAAAAACTCGTCTATAGCTTCGTGGTGCTGCTGGTCTCCTTCATCGTGTCCGACCTGGTCATCGACGGCTACCGGCAGACGTACCAGTTCATGGTCTTTTCTCCAAAAAACGATGAAATAGCGAAGAAAATCAACACCAACTTGCATCGTGGTGCCACTTTCCTGAAGGGCTACGGTTCCTACAACCACCAGGAGAGCGACGTGCTGCTGATTGTGGCGCACAAGACCGACAAGCGCGCCATCACCCGCATCATCAAGGAAATCGACCCCGACGCGTTCATCACCATTTTGAAGACCGCAAGCGTTTTCGGCAAGAATTTCGACAATATCAAAATATGACGAAGGATTTCGAACCCGTCTCCGCACGGGTGAATGCCAAAATCAACATTGGCCTGCAGATTGTGCGCAAACGCGGCGACGGCTACCACGACCTGCAGACGGTTTTCTATCCCACCGACTTCTTCACGGATTTGCTGACTGTTTCCCCGTGTAAAGAGGAATTCTCTTTCCAGCTGGAAAGTCAGGAAGATTTGGGCGCTTCCGACCAAAATCTGTGTGTCCAGGCATTTCGTTTGCTGCAACGCGACTATGGCATCTCGAATGCGAACATTTCCCTATGCAAAGGCATTCCCACGGGAGCCGGATTAGGAGGCGGTTCCGCCGATGCCGCTTTCACGCTCAAATTGCTTAAGAAAGCTTTCCAACTGCCAGTCCCCGAGGAAAAAATGATGGAATATGCGTTGCAATTGGGCAGCGACGTACCCTTTTTCCTGTACAACCGCCCGATGTATGCCACAGGACGCGGCGAGGTGATGACCCCCGTGGATTTGGACCTGTCGCCATATCGGTTAAAAATCGTTAAACCCGACATCCACGTCTCCACCAAAGAGGCCTACGCCGGAGTCAAACCGATGGCAGCAAACGTATTCTTGCCCAGTATTTTACAAGAAAATGTAACGGCATGGGAAGGCAGAGTGGTCAACGATTTCGAGAAATCAGTGTTCGAGAAATACCCGGAATTAAGGAAAATTAAGGAGACCTTCTATCGCGAAGGAGCACTTTACGCCTCCATGTCGGGCAGCGGCTCGGCCGTGTTCGGCTTGTTCCCGTCCTGATTGTCCGACTTCCTCTTCCGGTTGACATTGAAGAACTTGGGCTTCTTTTTATATACAAAAATCCCGTTTAGTATATAATTCAACAAACCCACGGGAACCGCCATGACGGTAAGGTTAAGGTAGTTGTTATGGCTTCCGAAATGCTCCAGCAACGCGATGCCGCCGATGTTCAGCAGATACGTGAATGTTGTGACGGCCAAGAAACGGAGAATCAGCTTGTTGTCTTTATTTTTAAACACCAGTGCCCCGTACGTCTTGAAGTTGAACAGGATGCTGACAATGGTGGCGAAGAAGTTCGACACCACGTATGCGTGACTGAACTTGAGAAGATGCTCGAAGATGAACAAAAACACGTAGTTGATGAACAGCCCGAACGCGGTGTTCAGCATGGCAACCAGCACAAAACGGATAAACTGCGGCTCAAAATAGCGGTGTAAAATCTTCTTGATCACAAATCAACTTTAAGACGGCAAAAATAAAAAAATAAAGCATACGGGCGATATGGAAAAAAGAGTATATTTGCACCCCTAAATTTATAGCAATGGAAGAGAGACAGTTGCGCAGCCAATTTAAGATCAGAATATCGGGCATTGAACTTGGAAGGCATTGTTTTTCAATAGATTGCGATAAAGAGTTCTTTGACTTGGCAGGGATAGAACAGTTGCGAGACGGCCATTTGGTTTTGCGGATAGAAATGGAAAAATCTGAGAAAATGGTCGATTTCCTATGCCACTTCGATGGTGAAGTGGTGGCCGAATGCGACCGCTGCCTCAGTCCCGTGACCCTGCCGATGAACTTCGACGAAAGACTGATCGTGAAGCTGGTGTCGGAAAACTACCGCTCCGAGGAAGAGCAGGAGGACGAGATTTGGATGATGGACGAGAACACCTACGAGATCGATCTCTTTCACTTTGCGTATGAGTCCATCGTGCTCGCGCTCCCCATCCGCATCGTTCATGAGGATGATGCCGACGGGAACCCCACCTGCGATCCCGAGGTGATGCGCCGACTCGAAGAGATGAATGCCGAAAACACTGAAAATCAACAGGAAACAGACCCCCGGTGGGATGCCCTGAAGAACATAAAATTCGATTAATAACAATAAAAATTTAGAAAT
>JAFXPL010000117.1 GCA_017527945.1 Bacteroidales bacterium
AACCAAGTGATTTTCGCAGTGGATACTCAGGGATACACAAAGCAGGATAAAATAGAGGTGATGAAAAATATTATCGCCGACATCGAAAAATGCATCGGTATTATCGAGAAGGACGAAAATGCAAGGTTGAGTGAGGTGTGAGATGCGGTTTCCCGCGGGGTGAAACCCTTAACCCTTTCCACACCCTTTCCCCGCACACCTGACGGCGTGCGCAATCCCCCGTACACGCCCCATTCTACCAAGCCCTGCACCCCGACCGGTGTGTTTTCGCTTTAAGATCCCACTGTTCCTTGCCAATGGACAGGCCTTTGGAGCGGTCGGGGTTGGGTATGCCACGAATCGGCACAGTTACGCACTATCTTTGCCGCCAGAAATTAAATCTATTCATCAAATACGACAAAACTAATGGAAAAAATTGACAAAAACAATAACAACGAAATCAAAATAACGTGGTATGAGCATATTCGCTCACGTCCTGGTTTTTTCCTTGGCAGGCGAATAGGAGATAGCGACTCACGAAATGATGCTATCCACGAACTTTTGAAAGCAGTAATTAACAACTCTGTTGAACAATCCGAACAGGGACATAGCCAAAACATCGATGTGACCATCAAAGACAATGTGGTGGACGTGCGCGACTATGGATGTGGTATGCCATTTGATAAGCTGATGTGCCGTGTGACAAATTTAAACCCAAATGAAGGTTGTTGGGCTCTCATGCTAACCAACGCCCTATCAAGCCACTTCAAGATACAGAGTTCCCGAGACGGGAAGACGAAGACGGTCGAGTTTTCCTACGGTGAGCTCATCGGAGAATCCTCCGTAGAAGTAAGCAACCAGCGTTTCGGCACTTCCATCTCCTTCACACTCGACGACAGCCTTCTCGGTAAATACCAGTGGTTGTCACAGCGCATTGCCAACACATTGCGGAACTATGCTTGCTTAAACAAAGGTTTCGCCATCAACTACAATGGACAGAAGATCCTTTCCAAGAACGGTTTGTACGACCTCCTTTGCCATAAGACGAAACGGGAGGAGATGCTTTACGCGCCGATTCACCTTCAAGACGAAAAGTTTGAGTTTGTATTCACTCACACCACTCGAAATTGTGGAGAGGAATTTTATTCTTTCGTCAACAAACATTATACGCCGCGAGGTGGCACACACCAAAACGCCTTCCGTAATGCATTAGCTATGACAATCCGCACTTGTTTCGGCAAGTGGTATGAAACAGACGATATCTGCAACGCTGTTTCTGCCGTCATCTCTATCAAGGTGCAAGAACCACTTTATGAAACAGGAGCGCAAACCCGCCTCGGTTCTGAAATGATGCAGCCCGAAGGGCAGACCATTCACGACTATGTTAACGACGTGGTAGGCCGCCTTCTTGGTAATTACCTCCACAAACACACAGATATTGGCGACATCATCCTCAATAGAATCAATAAATTAGAGGTAATGCGAAAAGAGTTGCCGTAGTGTTCCGAAGAAGTAGAACGAAGGGCGGGAGCAAATTTCCGCCCTTCTCTTGTTATGCCACATTATTGCATATCAATGCCCTATCTTTACCGCCTCAACATTATCAAACAATTGTTATCTTTGCACAAATTCCTATTCAAAAATGAAAACCATTCCCAATCACAACGCTAAAATCTTCACGGACAACATAGAGGAGTTAGCGCTTGAACAAATTCAGCGCCTGCTTTCCGTCAAGGTGTTCGCCGACTGCAAAATCCGTATAATGCCCGATGTGCATGCCGGCGCGGGCTGCGTGATCGGTTTTACGGGCAACTTGGGCGACAAAGTGATCCCCAACATTGTGGGAGTTGACATCGGCTGCGGCATCCTCGTGCAACCACTTGAGGTGCCGGAATTAATTGACTTTCACGTGCTCAACACATTCATCCAGAAGACCATTCGCCGCGAACGCAGTGAGCGAGCGGAATCCCCTACGGAAAACCACGAAAGCACGCCAATAAAACCCTTTCCACACCTCTCCCCGCACACCTGACGGCGTGCACATTCCCCCATGCTCGCTACATCCTACCAAGCCCTGCACCCCTATGGGGTGCGGCGGCAGGCGGGACGTGCTTCCCAATGACAACGGATGATTACTGTCAGCTGGCAGGCCGTAAGTCTGTGGGGCACCACATTGCCACGAATCGGCACAGTCCCGCGCTATCTTTGCCGCATCAAAACAAACGACTATGATCTATCTCGAATCATTTAAGTTTCCCACTTGGGAAGATGAGGACCAGTTTTTATGTTCCTATTATAGCACAACAAACGCCCAGCGGGAGGCATATTTCCATAAAGAACTCTCAGGCAATTATCCCTTTGGTGTTCTGTCGGACCACAGTCTCAGGTCCCTTGACTTCGCCCCCATCACCATCCTGTATGGCGGCAACGGCAGCGGGAAATCCACCGCCCTCAACGTGATTTCCGAAGTGTTGGGAGTCAAACGCAACGCCGCCTACAACACCACCGTGATGATGGCTCGCTACTGCAAGCTGTGCAATTACACTGTCGGTGACGAATGGCGTGCAGAAAACCCTGCGACTCAACTTTCGGAATCTTCCAAGATGATAACCAGCGACGACATCTTTAAAAACATCCTTCGGTCAAGAGACAAAAATGAGATAAAAACGGCCAAAAGCCGTATTTTGAGAGACGAAATCTTGGATATGAAATACCACCAAAGCTATCCGCACCATATTGATTTCACCACCAATGAGGGTGTCGAAGAGATAAAAAAGATCGGAAGGTATAAGAAACAGAGTGTGGTGCAGTCGCTGTCGGACGAATTGGGCACTTTGGAGCAAGGGTATTCCAACGGAGAAAACGGCCTGCGGTATCTGATGACGGAAATCGAGGAGGATGGTCTGTACCTTTTGGACGAGCCCGAAAACAGTATGTCGTGCCAGTTTCAGCAAAGTCTGGCGAAGGTCATCCATTTCTCCGCTATGCGTTGCGGCGCCCAGTTCGTCATCGCCACGCACTCCCCGTTCCTCTTGGCAATGCCGGATGCCAAAATCTACAACCTTGATGCCGACCCCGTGAATCTGGCCAAGTGGTACGAGTTGGAAAACATGCGCATCTATTTCGAATTGTTCCACTCCGCCGCCGACCTGTTCAACACACGGAAATAGGCCGTTCCACCAATCATCCCGCCCTCCCGCGGTTTCCGCGGGGTGAAACCCTTAACCCTTTTCATACCCTCCCCCTGCACTCCTGACAGGGCGCCTTGTCGCGTAAAGTCCCTGTTCACTGATCACTATTCACTGTTCACTTTCACAGGCAGGCCGTAGGTCTGCGGGCATCGCAGCTATGCCACAGATTGGCACAGTCCCGTGTTATCTTTGCCGCATCAAAAACAGCAAAGATATGGCCGCAAAGAAAATCATCATCCCCGTCGGTTTCAATGCCGAGCAGTGCAAACGGGGCGTCCTGTCCTTTTTCGCGGACGACATTATTACAGAATGGATGTCGGACCAAGACTTCGTGCAGCAATATTTGTACTGCCAGGAGGACGGCGACTACGACCCGCCGTTGGAGGTGTGGCTGCTCGTGTGGGATTCGCGCGGCAACATGATCATCTCCCCGCAAGGAGGATACTCGTCATTATATGTGAAATGTTTGGCCGTCAGCGTCAACTTGGCTTGGTGCAAGAACCACCACAAAGGCCTTGCCGTCCACGTCATCAAGGTGCTGCCGCCCGCATCTGGGCAAAAGTCTCCCATAATTGAGGACTCCTGGTTCGGAAACGTGGTGGACCACTTCTACACGATTGACTATCAGGAGGAAATGGAACACGCGGATCCAAACATGCCGTTCGGGGAGTTTCTAAACAGGATGGATGGGAAGATTGCGGGGATAATCAAAGGGAATCAATAACAGCGAAAAAGAATGAAAAAGAATTCAAAGAAGAAAAACACTTCCAACAGCGAGCACTGGAGCCACAAGCATGACTACCCGATTGAAGAGGTGTGGAACACCGAGAACACGTTAGCCCGTCTGATTGCCCCGCGCCTCGTTACGTTCAGGGATTTGGAAAAGCACGGACATCCTGACGGCTTTAAGGATATACGCGAGTGGGACGCCACCATTCAGAAAATGATTGACGCCTTCGAGCTAATGAAATACACGGATTGTCTCTCAGAAGAGGAGACCAAAACATTTTCGGAGGGTATCACCTTGTTCTGCAAGTATTTCAGAAATTTGTGGGATTGAAAAGGTTTCAAAACATTTAAAAGTTGTCCAAGTTGTAGTTGCTCTTAAAACGCCCCCGCTATGCCACTCTTTGGCATACCTGTCCGTTGTCTTTGCCGCTGAATCTGCGAATAGCAGAATTCAATTCCGCTTGCCTGAAAATTGTTTTTTCGCCGCAAAATTATACGATATGACCGAAACCGTTAGAATGTGCGACCTGCGCTTCGACAGCAGTCTCTTCGAGAACCACCTCACCGGTACCGTCCTCGACAGGCTGATCTGTTCCTATTCCGGTCTGCCAAAGGCGTCAACTATATGGTTATTGTCTGTGCTGTGGAATGGCACAGTTGCGTCTTATTTTTGCAGGCAAAAAAACGGAAAGAGTATGCCGAACAGAAATATTTTGTATGTTTGCAGCGTATTTGAAGATAGCGTAAGCTATAGTGTGGCCGTGGAAAAAAATCGCCAAATTTTAGCAACGGGGCACACTGATAGGTACGTCTGCTATAGGCGTACTCTTTTCAGTTTTTCAGTGTTGCGTGGCGTTTGGCGATGCCTTTTCCACCTGAAGGGCGGAAGGGGTGCGCTGTTTTCTGTTTGGAAAGTGAAAGAAATTTAATCGCATAAATTAACAGTTGCGCCCGACACGAATTCAGGGAAACGATTATGAATAACAAGTGCAATATCTTCCAGTATTCCCCAAAGGAACTAACCACAGACGCTTTTTTTACATGGCTATTCTACTT
>JAFXPL010000118.1 GCA_017527945.1 Bacteroidales bacterium
AGGCTGCTTAAGGAATGTTTTTTTTGATTACTCGAAGGAGATCAGCTCCACGTCGAAGATCAGGGTGGCGCCGCCAGGGATCATGCCGCCTGCGCCCTGCTCGCCGTAAGCGAGGTTGTAGGGGATGAAGAGGCGATACTTGGAGCCGGGGGTCATCAGCTGCAGGCCTTCGGTCCAGCCGCGAATCACCTGGTTGAGGCCGAAGGTGATGGGTTCGCCGCGGTCGTAGGAGGAGTCAAAGACGGTGCCGTCGAGCAGGGTGCCCTTGTAGTGGACCGTCACTTTGCTGGTGGCCGTCGGGTGCTCACCCTTGCCCTCCTGCAGCACCATGTACTGCAGTCCGGAGGCGGTCTCCTTCACTTCGGGATTCTTCTTGTTCTCGGCGAGGAACTTCGCGCCCTTCTCGATTTCGGAGGCGTTGGCGCTCTGCTTCTTGGCCTGGAGGTCCGCCTGGAGGTCGGCGAAAATCTGCTGCATCTGGTCGTCGGTGAACTTGTTCGTCCCGGCGTAGGCGTCCTTGATGCCCTGCACGAAGGCTTCGTAGTCGAGCTCGATGCCGTCATGCTTCATGCCGTTGCCAACGTTGATGCCGATGGCATAGCTTACTTTCTGTTCTTTTGTCATTTCTGTCTGTGATTTTGCGGAAAAACCCATGCCGATGAGCACCAAAGTCATTCCGAGTGTGATAATTCTTTTCATTTCTCTATGTTTTAATTTTTCAACAAGCGCTTGTATGGACGGACATTCCCGCCGGAGGTTTAGCCGATTTTTGGCGGGTGCAAAGATATATTTTTTTCAGATTCAGTTTCCAAAAAAAGTGTATCTTTGCACGCCTGAAATTTTTGATTAAATTGAGGGTTAATTTATTGAGTAAAAGTACAATTGAGATGAAGAATTTTGAGATACACACGTTAGGGTGCAAGCTGAATTACAGCGAGTCGTCAGCCATTGCCGCGGAATTGGAGAAACGCGGATGGTCGCAGGGCGGCGTCCCGGAGATCATCATCGTGAACACCTGCGCGGTGACCGGCTCGGCCGAGAAGAAGACCCGCAACTTAGTGTCGAAGCTGCACCGCGAGAACCCGCTGGCCGCCATCATGCTCATCGGCTGCTACAGCGCCCTCAAGCCCGAGCTGCTCGAACGCTGGGCCGGCGTGGACAAGGTCTTCGCCAGCTCCAACAAGATGAGCGTCGTCGATTACGTGGTGTCCCGCGAGGTGAAACCCTCCCCCAACTTCTTCGCCACCTACTCCATCCATGACCGCACCCGCTCCTTCCTCAAGATCCAGGACGGCTGCAACACCCACTGCACCTACTGCACCGTGTGGATCGCCCGCGGCAAGAGCCGCAGCGACACCATCGAGGGCGTGCTCAAGAACATCCAGGAAATCGCCGACCAAGGCGTGCACGAGGTCAACCTCACCGGCGTCAACATCGGCGACTTCGGGCGCGGCACCAAGGAGGACTTCACCAAACTCATCAAGGCCATCGTCAAGCAGAACGCCATCGAGCGCGTGCGTATCTCCTCCGTGGAACCCGAACTGCTCACCGACGACATCATCAAGCTCGTGGCCAAGAACAGCATCCTGATGCCGCACTTCCACCTGCCCCTGCAGTCGGGCTGCGACCGCATCCTCTCCGAGATGCGCCGCCGCTACACCACCGCCGAATACGCCGAAAAGGTCAAGAAAATCAAGAAACTGATGCCCGACGCCTGCATCGCCTGCGACGTCATCGTGGGCTTCCCTGGCGAAACCGACGAGGAGTTCGAGGAGACCTACAACTTCCTCTCCGAACTGCCCATCAGCTACATGCACGTCTTCCCCTACTCGCGCCGCCCCCGCACCGCCGCCAACATCATGGAGAACCAGATCTCCGAGGAGGTCAAGGACGAACGCGCCCAACGGCTCATCAACCTCTCCAACGAGAAGAAACGCGCTTTCTACGAACAGTGCGCCGGCCAGGAACGCCCCGTCTTAGTGGAGTCGCAGGTGAACGACGACATGCTCTCCGGCTTCACCGACAACTACATCCGCGTGCAAGTCCCCTACAGCGAGGACATCGTCAACACCATCCAAAACGTCATCATCGACCCATGCCGCACCGTGTTGTAAGACTTCGGAACGGTCTCAGGCTCCTGCACATCCCCACCGCGTCCCCCATCTCCCACTTCGGCATCCTCATCGACGCCGGCACCCGCGACGAGCCCGCCAAACACCCCGGACTCGCCCATTTCGTGGAGCACACCATCTTCAAGGGCACGGAGAAGCGTAACGCCTACCGCGTCATCAACCGCATGGAGAGCGTCGGCGGCGACCTCAACGCCAGCACTTCCAAGGAGGAGACCGACTTCTACGCATCCTTCCTCTCCCCCGACTACCCCCGCGCCGTCGAACTCCTCGCCGACATCTTCTTCCACGCCACCTTCCCGAAGAAAGAGCTCGAAAAAGAGAAAACCGTCATCTTCGAGGAAATCAACTATTATAATGACAGTCCCTCGGAGCTGATTTTCGACGATTTCGAGTCGATCGTGTTCCTCGGCCACGACATGGGCAAGAACATCCTCGGCACCAAAGAGAGCGTGCAAAACATTCACCGTGAGGATATTATGGCGTTCACCGCATCCAACTACACCTTGGAAAACGTGGTGTTAGCCTCCGTGGGCAACATCGCCACCGAGAAGCTGGTGCGGTTGTGCGAGAAGCATTTCGGCGACGGCCGCATCCGCGAGGGCTCACGTCGTCGCACGCCGTTCGGCAGCTACCAGCCGCAGACCCGCACCGTGCAGAAGAGCACCTCGCAGACCAACGTGCTTATCGGTGCGCCCGCCTACGACATACGCCACCCCAAGCGCGTCCCCTTCATGCTACTCAACAACATCCTCGGCGGCCAAGGCCAGAACACGCGCCTCAACATGAGCGTGCGCGAAAAGAAAGGACTGGCCTACACCGTGGAGTCCTACTTCAACGCCTTCTCCGACTGCGGCCTCTTCAGCGTCTATTTCGGATGCGACGCGCACGAACGGGACCACTGTTTAGAACTGGTACACAAGGAGTTGGAGAAGCTGAAGCGACAAAAGCTCGGCACGATGCAGCTCTACTATGCCCAGAAGCAGTATATCGGGCAGCTCGCCCTCGCGCAGGAGAGCAAGCTCAACGAATTGCTCGCCGCCGGGCACCTCGCCCTATTCTACGACGAGGTGGCCGACATGGACGAGAACATCCGCACACTGGAGGATCTCACGGCGGACGAACTCTTGGACACCGCCAACGAGATTTTCGACCTTACGAATTTTTCCACCCTCATTTTCGACCCTGAAGAAGAATGATTTCCCTGTATTCCAAGAATTTAGAGAATGCCGTGAATGAGATTTCCAAACTTCCCGGCATCGGGAAACGGTCGGCGTTGCGGCTGGCCCTGCACCTTATCAAACAGGACGAGGCCAACGTGCTGCTGCTCACCGACCGCATCAACAAGCTGAAAACCGACGTGGTGTTCTGCCGGCAATGCCATAACATCTCCGACCACGAAATATGCGACATCTGCGCCAACCCGAAGCGCGACAGCGGGGTAATCTGCGTGGTGCAGGACATCCGCGACGTCATCGCCATCGAGAACACGAACCAGTACCAGGGGGTCTATCACGTCCTCGGCGGCGTCATCTCCCCAATGGACGGCATCGGCATACAGCAGCTCACCATCCAGCAGCTCTTCGACCGCGTGGAGGCCGGCGGCATCAAGGAGATTATCCTCGCGCTGCCCGCCACCGTAGAGGGCGACACCACCAACTTCTTCATCTACAAGAACATCCAGGGGAAGGTGCCCACCATCACCACCATCGCGCGCGGCATCGGCGTCGGCGAGGAGCTCGAATACGCTGACGAGGCCACCCTCGGCCGCTCCATCCTCGCACGAACGGAGTTCGAACGGGCATACCAGAGAAATTCATAATTCATAATTCATTTCCAACGTTCGAAGCTTCTCCACCACCTTCGGGCGGTCCTCGGCGTAGGTGACACCGAACCATTCGGCTTGGGTGTGCAGCACACGCACGCGCGCCGCACCGCTTGCCATTTCAGCGGAAACCGCATCGGGAATCGGGAACTCGGCCTTCGGGTTATCCTCGTGGTCGCGGAGGAACCGCATGAACTGCTCCTCAAGGCTGTCGAAGAAGCGCGGGGAGAAGCCCCAGAAATTCATCGAGACGGGCTCCTCGCCGGTGAGCGGGGTCACCACGCCGTCCTCGTCGTTGCAGATGCCGTCCGCTGTGCGGGCGATCTTGCGCATCTCCTTGACCGTCAGCAACATGTCGTTTTCATCGACCTGGCAGACGCCACGCGACACGGTACCGTTCTCCGACAGGGTCCTGTCTAAGCGGTAGCCCACCATCGCGAAGGCGGAGGGGTCGGAGGCGGTCACCTCGCGCAGGTAGTCACCCAAAATCCGGAAAGGCTCCTTACCGTAAAAGTCATCGGCATTAATGACGGTAAACGGCTCTTTCACAGCCTCTTTCGCCACCAAGATGGCGTGCGCGGTGCCGTATGGTTTCACACGATCGGGGTTCACGGCGAAGCCTTCGGGAAGCATGTCGAGTTCCTGGAAGACATACTCCACCGGAATCACGTTTTCGTAACGCGGCAGGATGTACTGACGGAAGTCGGCCTCCATGCTGCGACGAATGACGAGCACTACCTTGCCGTAGCCGGCCTCGGCGGCATACTTCACAGAGTAGTCGAGGATGGTTTCACCATGCGGACCCATCTGGTCCAGTTGTTTCAGTCCGCCGTAGCGGCTTCCCATACCGGCGGCGAGGATTAGTAGGGTTGGTTTCATATTGGGTTAGTGGGTTAGGGGTTATTGGGTTAGTGGGGTAGTTCAAAGTTCAAAGTTCAGGTTTCAAAGTCATAGTCATAGTTCATAGTTATAGTTATGGTTCAAGGTTCAAGGTTCAAGGTCACATCGGGTTGATTTTGCGGGCGAGGCGGGCGCAGAGGCCGGGAAAGAAGCGTTTGATGTGGGCCATAATGAGTTCGGAGCTGCCGACGAGCTGTTCGCGTTTTTCGTTGGCGATGGCCTTGAAGATGATGCGGGAGGCCTTCTCGGGGGTGATGCCGCCAGCCTGTCCCGCGTCCATCTTGCCGTGCCTGCGGCCGTCCTTCTCCAACGAGTTCACGGAGATGTTGGTCTGCACGCGGCCCGGCGTGAGGATGGTGACGCGAATGCCGTCCTTGTAGTTCTCGGCGGCGACAGTCTCAAAGAAGCCATAGAGGGCGTGCTTGGCCGAGGAGTAGGCGCAGCGCAGCGGGAAGCCGAAGAGCCCCGCGATGCTGGTGGTGACAGCCAGCTGTCCCCCACCCTGCTCGATCATTCGGGGCAGCACGGCCTTGGTGAGAATCACCGGGGCGTAGAAGTCGATGTCCATCACCTTGCGGATGACGGCCATGTCGGTCTCAACGGTGGTGCCGCGCTGGCTGATGCCGGCGTTGTTGTAGAGGAGGTCGATGCGGCCGAAAGCGTCCCAGGCGTCAGCGGCAAGCTGCGGCAGCGCGTCGGTCTGCCCGAGGTCGAAGGGCAGGCAGGCAACGGCCTTCGCGCCGAGGCGAAGGCATTCCTCGCGTACCTGCTCCAAAAGGTCGGGCTCAAGGGCGGTGAGCACCAGCCGCGCACCCGCTTCCGCGAAACGGAAGGCGGTCTCCTTGCCGATACCGGAGGAGGTGCCCGTAATCCATACTACTTTATTGGTATAATCGTTTTTCATTCTTTTCAATTAGCGGGCAAAAATACAAAATAATCCGTATAGTGAGTTTAGGAAGATTAGGAAGATTAGGAAGATTAGGAAGATTAGGAAGATTAGGAAGATTAGGACTCGATTTTTGACCAAGCGACTTTTAAAATCGGAGTCGATATGATTGAGTCCGCTTGAAAAAGTCGTTTTACTGAAAACCGAGCTTTGACAATCAGATAGTTACAAGCCAAGAAAGAAAGATTTTGGACTTTTTCAGGTGGATTCAGACATATAATTATATAGTCATCATGGCAAAAAGAAAAAAACGTATCTTTGCGGTCTCACTATCAAGAATATAAACCAAACAAACACCCAATATCGAAAAAATGAGAAAAACTCTACTTTTCGCATTTCTTTTGGCGCTTTGCTTCGGCGTTTTCGCCCAGAAAATCAAAATCACGCAGAATTCCTACCAAAAAGTGGCAATTTCGTTCGCCGCAGACTCCCTATGGGCGGACGACGTTTCGGCTAACGGAAGCGCGTTTTCACAAGTCTTTATGCGCGGATACGGCACTTCCAACAATCCAGGGGCGCCGCAGCTGCCCGTGCTGAGCAAGCTGATGGAGGTTCCGGTGTGCGATTCCGTGATCGTGACCATCGTCAATGCGCAATACACGGAATATGCTGCCGAGGAGCTCGGCATCGCGCACCCGCTCTATCCTTCGCAACCGAGCATGTCAAAAAGTGCCGTGGGGCAGCCTTTCGCCTACGACCAAGCGGTTTACAGCACCGACGCTTTCTATGCACTGCCGTTGGTGAGCGTGGAGCGGGCCGGCATCCGCCGCGACCTTGCCATGGCGAACGTGTTCGTCTCCCCGGTGCAGTACAACCCCGTCACGCACCGCATCCGCATCTACACCCGTATTGACGCGGAGTTCACCTTCGCCAGCCCCGACATGACGACCACCAACCGACTGAAGAAGTACGCCTCCCCGATGTTTTCGACAGACACCGGTCTGGTAGTCAACAAGATGAAAAACGGTGCGAAAGATGAATACAAGGGTGCGCCCATCAAGTACCTGATCATCGCCAACTCAATGTTTTCCTCCAACACGAGTCTGGCCGAATTCGTGGAATGGAAGCGGCGGTTGGGTTACCTCGTGGAGGTGGCCTACACGAACAGCGTGGGCACCACCACCACTGCCATCAAGAACTACATCCAGAGCAAGTACAACAGCGCCACTGCCGCCGACCCTGCGCCCACCTTCCTGCTGCTGATCGGCGATGTGGCGCAGCTCCCGTCCTTCTCCAACCAGACCAGCGAGGACCATGTAACCGACCTCTACTACGCCACGCTCGCGGGCAGCGACAACATCCCGGACTGCTACTACGGCCGGCTTTCCGCAACCAGTAACACTCAATTATCCAACCAGATAGCTAAAATTCTGACATACGAGCAATACACTATGCCCGACCCTTCGTACCTCGGCAACGCTGTGCTGATCGCCGGCACGGACGGCAACGGCTACTCCCCCACCCATGCCGACGGGCAGATCAACTACATGTACAACAACTACGTCAACCCCAACAGCACAACCCACAACTTCACCACCGTCTATAAACACAACTACAATTGTTCATCGCAGGCCGCCACGATCCGCAGCGAGATCAACGCCGGCGTCGGATTCGCCAACTACACCGCCCACGGCAGCTCCTCGGGCTGGGCTGACCCCGCGTTCACCACCTCCCACGTGTCGTCCATGACCAACGCCAACAAATACGGTTTGTTAATTGGAAACTGCTGTCTGTCAGGAAAGTTCGACGACAGCGAGTGTTTCGGAGAGTCGTTGCTGCGTGCCGCCAACAAAGGGGCGATGGGCTACATCGGTGCCTCGAACAGCAGCTACTGGAACGAGGATGTCTATTGGGCCGTCGGGGTGCGCAGCAGCATCAACGCCAGCATGTCCTACAACGCTTCCCGTTTAGGGGTGCACGACAAGCTGTTCCACACGCACGGCGAGAGCCACAGCAACTGGGTTTCCACCATCGGCGGCATCGTGCAGGGCGGTAACCTGTCAGTGCAGTCCTCCACTTCGAGCCGCAAGAAGTACTACTGGGAGATCTACCATTGCTTCGGGGACCCGTCGGTGCGCGTCTATTTGGGGATTCCCTCTGCGATGAGCGTCAGCGCAGACGCCAGTATCAGCCCGAACATCGGCACCTACACCGTACAGGCCGCGCCCTACGCCTATGTCGCGCTGAAAAAGAACACCACCGAGTTCATCGCCGCCGGGTTCGCCAACGCCAGTGGCAGTGCGACCTTAGTTCTGCCATCCACCCTTGAGGTCGGCGACTACGAGCTGGTGGCTCTCGCGCAGAACTACATCCCTTATTTCCAGAACGTGGAGGTCATCGAAGAAAGCGGATGCATTTCACCGACCTCGCTAACCGTCGCCAACGTCACCACCACCACGGCTGACGTAACCTGGACAGGCGCGAGCGGCCGTTACAACATCGGTGTGAAAGCAGGTGCGGGCGACTGGACCACCGTAGCGACCAACATCACGGCGACCTCCCACACGCTTACGGGCCTTAGCGCAAACACCACTTATATGGTCAGGGTGCAGTCGCTGTGCGACGGGGAGACCAGCAGCTGGCGCAGCGCGTCGTTCTCCACCCCCCTCTGCAACCCCGAGGACGTATGCAGTATCCGCTACGAGCTCAGCGACAGCTACGGCGATGGCTGGAACGGGGCCGAACTGCAGGTGACGGATGCGCAAACCAACAAGATTCTCGCCTCCTGGACGATCAGCGAAGGTTCATCGGCAACCGGGACGCTCTCCCTCTGCCACGGTCGGAGTCTCCAGCTCGCATGGATCAGCGGCAGCTATGACAGCGAATGCTCCTACGCGGTCACCGACGTGAACGGCGACGTGATACTATCCGGCAGCGGAGCGATGAGCAATGCTGTCAACCACACCATGAGCTGCGTCACCCCGGCCTGCCCGAAGCCCACCGGTCTGTCCGTCCTGACTATCACGTCCACCAGCGCGACGTTAGGCTGGACAGGTAACAGCGGAGATACAGGCTGGCAGATCTGTCTCAACAACGATGAATCGCATCTCGTCACCGCCAACAGCAACCCCTTCACCGTGACGGGGCTCACCCCCGAGACGGCCTACACCGCCAAGGTGCGCGCCACGTGCGGTGACGGAGAGGTCAGCTTATGGAGCAATTCTGTCGGATTCGTGCCATCCGACAAAATCACCATCGGCGACGGCACCACCACAAGCAACGCGCTGCCCTGCAACAACTACTACAAATATTCACTGACCCAACAGCTTTACACCGCCTCGGAGTTGGGCGGCGCGGGCGACATCGTCAGCATCGACTTCTACAAAAACAGCACCACTGCCTGCTCCCGAGCACTGGATGTCTATATGGTCGGCACCGGCAAAAACAACTTCAGCGGGAGTACGGACTGGATTACCGTCTCTTCTGCCGACAGAGTATTCAGCGGGAGCGTGACTTTCACCGACAATGCCTGGACCACGATTACGCTTGACGTGCCGTTTGCCTACGACGGGGTACAGAATGTGGCCATCATCGTCGATGACAACACCGGCAGCTACGAGAGGAACGCCCCATTCCTGACCTTCAGTGCCACTGGCCAGGCCATCCGCATCTACAACGACAACACCAACTTTGACCCATATTCTCCGACAAGCTATTCCGGGACAGTGGAGTCGGTAAAGAATCAAATCCGCATCGGCAAGAGAGCCGCAGTCGGGTGCTCTACGCCTGAAGGTCTGACGATCAGCGACATCAGCGGCGAAAGTGCAGTTGTTGGATGGGACGACGAGGCAGAGTCCTGCAATTTGAGATACAAAGTTAACGACCAAGATGCTATGGCCACCGTCATCCTGACTGCAGGCGACGTGTGGGGCGACGGCACAGGTTACCAGATGTTGTTGGATGCGAACGCCACCGCCTACGGGGAAATCATCCCCTCGAACGGCGGTCTGACCTCCGGCGGGGATGCCTCCGAGGCGACCTACGCCGCATTCGAGTACAAGATTCCTGTCAACGCCGACGGTTCATGCAGCACCCTGAACATCGTGTTCAACAACAGCGTCTCCATTCAGATTCCCGCCGGGGTCTATGACTGGTGCATCACCAACCCGACCCCCGGCGACCGCATCTGGATTGCCTCCGCAAACGGGGAGGTCTCCGGACGTGCTGACAACTACACATTCGAGGCGGGAAAGGTGTATGCGTTCACCGTCTCATTGGGCGACAGCAACGACCGAGTCAACCTCACAGTCTCAGGAGAAAGCATCCCCAGTAATGAATGGACAGTGTTACAACACGTTACGTCTCCGCACACGCTCACAGGATTGAATTGTGGCACGCCCTACATGGTGGAAGTGCAGGCAGACTGCGGGGAGAATGGCGAAAGCGAGTGGACGCAAGCCGTGGTTTTTGAGACGGAGCGGCAGGATATCCAGACGGATGTCCATGAGACGCTATGCGAGAATGAGCTGCCTTTTGTTTGGAACGGCGTGACATACAACGAATCCGGAGACTACTCGCAGACCTTTACCAATGCGGCGGGATGCGACTCCGTGGTGACGCTGCACTTGACGGTGAACTCCACGGATCTCACGGAGCTCGGGGAAACGGCCTGCGGCAGCTACGAATGGAACGGCGTGACATACGACGAATCCGGGGATTATGTGCAGACCTTCACCAATGTGGCGGGCTGCGACTCCGTGGTGACGCTGCACTTGACGGTGAACGCCACGGATCTCACGGAGCTCGTGGAAACTGCCTGCGACAGCTACGAATGGAACGGCGTGACATACAACGAATCCGGGAATTATGTGCAGACTTTCACCAACGCGGCGGGCTGCGACTCCGTGGTGACGCTGCACTTGACGGTAAACTCCACGGCTCTCACGGAGCTCGTGGAAAC
>JAFXPL010000119.1 GCA_017527945.1 Bacteroidales bacterium
AGGACGGCACCTACCTCGCGGTCATCTCCCCCGACCACAACGTCCTGCCGCTCGTCATCGACCATTTCGCGGACCGGTTCAACGACCAGCCGTGGCTCATCTACGACGCCAAGCGGCACTACGGGTATTACTACGACGGGAGCGGCCAGCCTGTGCGCATCACTTTCGCCGACGAGAACGCCGTGACGTTCAGCCTCACCGACGGCCGCCTGAGTGACGAGGTGCTGAGCGACGACGACCGTCTGCTGCAGGAAATGTGGCGCACCTACTTCAAGGCCATCTGCATCAAGGAGCGGCTGAACCCGCGCAAGCAGCTCAACGACATGCCACGCCGGTACTGGAAATATCTGACGGAAAAACACTGACAATATGTCATAATGCCGTCCGGAGACTGACAAAGATCGCACAGCGGTCTTGTCTTTTTTTCGTGGCACGGCTTGAACTTGTGCCGTTTTTGGAAAAATGGCACGGAATTTGCTTTGTAGTGTGCCGTCAACATTGACAGAAATAAAACTTAAAAAGTAATAATATGAAAAGTACAATCAAACCTTTAGCAGACAGAGTTTTAGTGAAACCTGCAGAAGCTGAACAGAAGACCGCCGGCGGCATCATCATCCCCGACACCGCCAAGGAGAAACCCCAACAGGGCACCGTCATCGCTGTCGGACCCGGCAAGAAGGACGAGCCCATGACCGTCAAGGTGAAGGACACCGTGCTCTACGGCAAATATTCCGGCACCGAGATCCAACTCGACGGCGAGACTTATCTCATCATGAAAGAAAGCGACATCTACGCAATCTGTAAGTAAGACACATTTTTAATTTTAATTCCAAAAAGGGCTGAAAGCCCGACCTATGTCAACCCAGGGTGAGCAAAGCGAGCCCTGGGGGATCACAAACAATAAAAAACAAACAAAAGCTATGGCAAAAGACATAAAATATAATTGGGAAGCCCGCGAGGGACTGAAAAAAGGTGTTGACGCATTGGCCAACGCCGTGAAAGTGACATTAGGACCGAAAGGCCGCAACGTCATCATCGACAAGAAGTTCGGTGCACCGCAAATCACCAAGGACGGTGTGACGGTTGCCAAGGAAATCGAGCTGCAGGAACCCATCGAGAACATGGGTGCGCAGATGGTGAAGGAGGTCGCTTCCAAGACCAACGACCAAGCCGGTGACGGCACCACCACCGCCACGGTGCTCGCGCAGGCCATCTTCAACACGGGCCTCAAAAACGTGACCGCCGGTGCCAACCCCATGGACCTCAAGCGCGGTATCGACAAGGCTGTTGCCACGGTCGTTGAGAACCTCAAGGCGCAGTCCGTGGAAATCAACGACAGCCACGAGAAAATCGAGCAGGTGGCTACTATTTCCGCCAACAACGACTCCGCTGTGGGCCAGGTGATTGCCGAGGCCATGCAGAAAGTCAAGAAAGAGGGCGTGATCACCATCGAGGAAGCCAAGGGCACCGACACCTACGTGAAGGTCGTCGAGGGCATGCAGTTCGACAGAGGCTACATCTCCCCCTATTTCGTGACCGACACCGAGAAGATGGAGGCCGTCTATGACACGCCGTACATCCTGATTTACGACAAGAAAATCAGCAACATGAAGGAGTTCCTCCCGATTCTGGAGAAGGTCGTCCAAACTGGCCGTGCGATGCTGATTATCTCTGAAGATGTTGACAGCGAGGCACTTGCCACGTTGGTTGTCAACCGTCTGCGCGGTGGTCTGAAGATCGTGGCCGTGAAGGCTCCGGGCTTCGGCGACAGAAGAAAAGAGATGTTGGAAGACATCGCCATCCTGACCGGCGGCACCGTGATTTCCGAGGAGAAGGGCTACAAGCTCGAAGACGCCACCCTTGAGATGCTCGGCACGGCCGAGAAGGTCACCGTTGACAAGGAGAACACCACCATCGTCAGCGGCAAGGGCGACAAGAAGGCCATCGATGCCCGCATCGCCATGATCAAGTCCCAGATTGAGAAGACCACCTCCGACTATGACCGCGAGAAACTGCAGGAGCGTCTTGCCAAGATGGCTGGCGGCGTGGCCGTCATCTACGTGGGCGCAGCCTCCGAGGTGGAGATGAAGGAGAAGAAAGACCGCTTCGACGACGCTTTGCACGCCACCCGTGCCGCTATCGAGGAGGGCATCATCCCTGGCGGCGGCGTTGCCTACATCCGCGCCATCGCCGGCATGAAGGGCTTGAAGGGCGAGAACGAGGACCAGCAGATCGGTATCGACATCGTGCGTCGCGCTCTGGAAGAGCCGTTGCGTCAGATTGCCGCCAATGCCGGCAAGGAGGGTTCCGTGATCGTGAACGCGGTGGCCAAGGGCAAAGGCGACTACGGTTACAACGCCCGTATCGACGAATACCAGCACTTGATCGAGGCCGGTGTCATCGACCCGACCAAGGTTTCCCGTGTGGCTTTGGAGAACGCCGCTTCCATCGCCGGCATGTTGCTCACCACGGAGTGCGTGCTCGCTGAAATCAAGGAGGAGACTCCCGCTATGCCCGCCGGCGGCATGAACCCCGGCATGGGCGGAATGTACTAATAGATGGGTTTAGTGGGTTTAGTAAGTTTAGTAAGTTTAGAGACTGAAACTTGAAACCTGAAACCTGAAACCAAAAGGGGCATCGCTTGCGGTGCCTCTTTTTTTGTCGCTACTGAAAAAAAGTTTATCTTTGCCGCCGTGTTTGTTGACTTGGACTTAGAACTTAGACTTAGAACTTAAACTTAGAACTTAGACTTAGACTTAGACTTTGACTTATAACTTACTTACGCATTATGCATTTGACAGAAAACCTTAAGAAGCAATACACGGAGGAGCGGTTGAGCGCGTATGAGGCGCAGCGGCTTGCTCAGATTTACGCCTTTGGGCCGGTGCTGTTCCAGGTGGCGCGGCTGATGGTGAAATGGGGCCTCTTCGAGCTCCTTGAAACGCCGATGACCCCGGAGGAGGTGGCGGAGAAGGCCGGCATCTCGGTCTATGCCTCCAAGTGCCTGCTGGAGGCCTCGCTGACCATGCGTACTGTGACCGTCGATGCGGAGACTGGGCGCTACTTGCTGGCCAAGGCCGGCTGGTTCTTGGTGCACGATGACTCCACCCGTGTGAACATCGACTTCAACCACGACGTCAATTACCAGGGGCTCTTCTATTTGGAGGAATCCTTGCGGAATGGCAAACCCGAGGGGCTCAAGTGTCTGGGCGACTGGCCGACGGTCTATGAGGGGCTTTCCTCGTTGCCGGAGCAGGTGCAGAAAAGCTGGTTCGCGTTCGACCATTTCTACAGCGACGGCTCTTTCGACCAGGCTTTCGAGCTGGTGTTCTCGCGCCCGACCCGCAGTCTGATGGATGTGGGCGGCAATACCGGCCGCTGGGCGTTGCAGTGCGTGCGCCACAACCCGGAGGTGGAGGTCACCATTGTCGATTTGCCGCAGCAGTTGGCGATGATGCGTGCGCAGACCGCCGGGCAGCCCGGTGCCGACCGTATCAGCGGATATGCTGCCAACCTGTTGGACGAGCGCTGTGCGCTGCCTTCCGACAAGCCCTACGACGCCATCTGGATGAGCCAGTTCCTCGACTGTTTCAGCGAGCCGCAGATCCTGAGCATCCTGCGCCGCGCCGCCGCCGTGATGGCTCCCGACACGCGCCTCTACATCATGGAGACCTTCTGGGACCGCCAGCGTTTCGACACGGCGGCTTTCTGCCTCGCCCAAATCAGTCTCTACTTCACCGCGATCGCCAACGGCAACAGTAAAATGTACCATTCCGACGACATGGTGCGCCTCGTGCAGGAGGCCGGCTTGGAGGTCGAGGAAATCCACGACTTCCTCGGGCTCGGGCATTCGGTGATGGTCGTGCGGCGTCAGGGGTAGGGGACAAACGGGACTTGGGCTGTGGGGCGGCCTTGCGCCCGGCAGACAAAATTTTTTAAAAATCTAAAAATCAAGAATATGGAAGAAGAGAAATCTACAATCGAACAAGCCGAAAACGAAATCAAGTTGCCTGAAAACGCGTATCGCGAACTCAAGGAGGGTGAAGAGTACAAGCCTATCCTCTTGGGTGACAGGAAGTATCCCGAGCTCAACGGCTGGACCATTTTTTGGGGCATCCTGATGGCGGTCATCTTCTCGGCGGCCACGGCCTACTCCGGACTGCGCTTCGGGCAGGTGTTCGAGGCGGCCATCCCGATTGCCATCATCGCCGTGGGCATCTCCACCATCGCCAAGCGCAAGAGTCCGCTGTCGGAGAATGTGCTGATTCAGTCCATCGGTGCGAGTTCCGGCGTGATTGTGGCGGGCGCGATTTTCACGCTGCCGGCCATCTATATAATAAAGGAGACCAGCCCGGTGGCGGGCGCGGAGATCCAGGTCAACTTCTTCCAGATCTTCATGTCGTCGCTGCTTGGCGGTTTCCTCGGCATCCTCTTCCTGATTCCGTTCCGCAAGTATTTCGTCTCCGACATGCACGGCAAGTACCCGTTTCCGGAGGC
>JAFXPL010000120.1 GCA_017527945.1 Bacteroidales bacterium
ATTCCGCAGGGGATTCCGTTTGGCCCGCTCCTCCCTGCCCATCCCCTTCGTCGGCTGTTGTCGCCGGGGCGGCCGGGTTGTGCGAGTCCCTGCCGGGCCAAACGGAATGGTGCGCCGTGCCGGATATGGGGAGGGAAAGACGGGCGGCGGGGAACACTGTCCCGTTGCCGGTCACTCTCCAGCCGCCGCCCGTCTTTCCCCTTTTCCCCCGTGAATGCAACGCGCCATTCCGCCAGTGACGATAGGAACTGGCGGAATCTCCTCCGTTCAACGACAAATTTCCACAAAACATACACGTGTTGTCAGCGGAGCGCCATTCCGCAGGGGATTCCGTTTGGCCCGCTCCTCCCTGCCCATCCCCTTCGTCGGCTGTTGTCGCCGGGGCGGCCGGGTTATGCGAGTCCCTGTCGGGCCAAACGGAATGGTGCGCCGTGTTGGATAGAGGAGGGGGAAAGACGGGCGGCGGGGAACACTGTCCCGTTGCCGGTCACTCTCCAGCCGCCGCCCGTCTTTCCCCTTATTCCCCGTGAATGCAACGCGCCATTCCGTTTGGCTGCTCTCGTCCTCCGAAACCAGCACTCGTTGCCGATTTTGCACGTGCCGACATCAAAGGGAAGCCGTGTCAGGCCAAACGGAATCTCCCCGTCGCAAGGGAGCGCCGGTTCTCCGTTTGTCAGTGCGTTTTTTTCTCGCCACTGTCACTCCCTGTGCACCGACTCGTCGTTTCTTTGCACCGTCAAAATTATTCACCCAAAAAAGAAACGTTATGATGAAAAAAGCAACCGCAATTGTATGCTGCCTCCTTTGGACAGCCGCTTTCGCACAGAACATCCCGGCGGACTCGCTGGATTCCTACAGGAAAAAAGCCCACCAGACACTCATCGCCGGCGACACGGCCGGAGCCGTGGATTTCTACAAGCAGCTCGCCCTGAGCGGGGACGCCCTGTCGGGCTACCAGCTTTACGAACTCTATTCGCAAGGCAAGGGCGTGCCAAAAGACGAACACGAAGCCGCGAAATGGCAGGAACTGGCCCAATACAATGTCGCCCTGCAGACTCAACGGTCGCGCGCCAAGGCTAAACGAGAGGAGGAAATCAGGAAATACGGCGCGGACGGGCCTACGCTTGAAGAACTCTTCCATGAAAGCGGAAAGCTGATTGAAGATGGGGCGCGGAAGAAAAACATAGCCATCTCGGTTGGGCTTATAGGAGGTGTCGCAGGCGGTGTGCTTCTGTCGGTAGGCATGGCCGAACAGTCCACTTTTTCCACCGTCGTCGGAGGGGTTCTTGCCGGCGGCTGCGGAATCGCTGCCTTTGTGTTGGATATTGTTGGCAACAAGCAGATCAGGCGGGGCGGCGAGCTGATGCGCCGCGTCCAAATAAAAGGCAACGGCATCTCCGTCAGCTTCTGACCCCTAACCCTTCATCATCTTCACCCGGTACCGCACGAACTCCCGCAGCTCCTCGCCGCCGAGGATGGTGATGTCGTCGTAGAGGCCCAAGATGAAGCGGGCGGCCCCTTCCAGGCGGCAGATCTCCGTCTCCAGCAGGAAGCCGCCAGCCGTTTCCGATAGGAACGGCTCCGACAGCGGGTACTCCTCCGCCAGGAGGCTCGCCGCGCGGGTCGTGAGACGCAGACGCAGGGGGAACCGATGCGTGCCGTGGTTGCGGAAGATGTCCACAAAGGCTGTCTCGTGCCGGTCCTCGAATTGCCATCCCGCCTCCAGGATCTCCACCCGCCCGATGCGGGCCACCTTGAAGGTCTTCACCATCTTCGACGCAGGCTCGTAGCACCACACTTGGTCGTGCCCTGAAGTGAAGGCGTAGGGCTCCACGAGACGGTCGGAGGTGGTGTTGCTGTGCGCCGAACGGTAGCCGGCCAGCATCGCCCGACGCCGCCCCTCGATGGCCGTCGTCAGCTCGTGGATGGTGCGCTGTGTGCGCTTGCTCACTCCCATGTCGGTGATGACCTTGTAGTCATAGACCGCGTACAGCTTCTTCTTCAGCAGTGCCTTCGACTTGGTGTCGGCCTCGATGCTGTCGATGGCGGCGCGCAACACCAGCTCCTCCTCCTCGGAGAAGTGGAGCAGCTCGCTGAGGTGCCGCGACATCTTGTTGGCCGCCGTCTCGATGCGATAGACGTTGCGCTCGTCGCGCTTCACGGCGAATCCGGCCTCGCGGAAGGTGTCGAGGTAGCGGAAGAAGGTGCGCTCGCAGAATCCGAAGTGCTCGCAGATCTCCCCCTTGGTCATGTAACGGTTGTTGGCGAGCAGCATCAGCAGCTGCAGCTCGCGCACGATTCTCGGTTGGTCCATCTCTGGCTGTTTTTAATTCGCGGCAAAAATACGATCTTTCACTGACACGTCGTGTCAGTGGCGGAATTTTTCTTTGTGTCATGAACGTTCGGGCGGCCCCTTCTGCCGGTGCGGCACAAGTCGTCTTACCGAGGGGATGCGCATGTCCGTAATTTGTGTACTTTTGCCGCCCGGACACCGCTTCCCGCGACACCGGCTTTAATCCTTTCGCCGCGAAGGGAATCTGTGGTTGGGGATTAGTGATTAGTGATTAGTGATTGGTGATTGGTGGTGGGGAACTGTTGATGAGTATATTGTAAAACGTATAATAGAATATGTTGAAAAAGACCATAATTTGGATGGGCTTGATGCTGCTGGCTTTGGCGGGCGGCGCACAGACGATGGCGAAGGCCGCGCCGGAACAGGCCAAAAGGATGCTTCAGACGGTCGGGAAGGCGACCGCCGCCGTGAAGAGCATACAGTGCGACTTCACCCAGGTGCGCCAGTCGGCCATGCTCAAAGAGAAGCTGACCTCCAAGGGCCGGATGTATTTCGAAGGTCAGAACCTCAAATGGGCCTACACCGCCCCTAACAAGTACGCCCTCACGGTGAAGGGCCAGGAGGTCTATGTTGAGCAGGACGGGAAGACGAAGAAGGCCGACGGACAGAGCGGGCAGCTCTTCAAAGGCATTGCGCAGGTCGTGATGGGCAGCGTCACCGGTGCCGCTCTCGCCGACAACGGCGATTTCACCGCAGAGATGTACACCCAAGGCGGGAAATGGGTCGCCAAATTGATTCCCAAACAGGCCAAAATGAAGAAAATGTTTGCTTCCATCCACCTCTATTTCAACGATTCGCACAATGCCGTGGACAAGGTGGTGATGAAGGAGGCCAACGGCGACACCACCACCGTCACGTTCTCGAATGTGAAGCTGAATGAGAAAGTCCCGGCATCGGTATTTTGATTCCGTATCAGTTTACTTTTTTTTTATCTTTGCCGCCGTTTTCTGAAAACTGTATTGTCAAACATAATTGATTGTTTTTGAGATGAATAGAACTGAAATAGAGGAAAAGGTGAACGCTTTTTTGATCGACGAGCTGGAAATCGACGAAGAGAAACTGAACCCGGAAGCCCTGCTGAAGGAAGGCCTCGGGATCGACAGCCTCGATTTCGTTGACATCGTGGTCATCGTGGAGAAGCAGTTCGGCTTCAAGATCAAGCCCGAGGAGATGAAAACGGTGAAGACCCTCGGCCAATTCTACGACTATATCGCCTCGAAAGTGGCATAACACCGGGCTGATGGCGCAGGAACGGGCTTGGCAAGGGAAGACCGACGGCACCTCGTGGATGCACAGCGGCCTCGTTTGGCTGATGCGCACCGTACCCCTGCGCGGAATGTACGGCTTCGCCGCCGTGTTCGTCGTCCCCTTCTATTTTCTCTTCTCCAAGGGCCGCCGCCCCATGTACCGCTTCTTCCGCCGGCGTTTCGGATTCAGTCCGTGGAGGTCCTTCGTGTGGACGTTCCGCAACTTCCGCCGCTTCTCGCAGATCATCCTCGACCGCTTCCGCATGTACGCGGGCGGCAAGTTCGAGTTCGAAATCGACAACTACCACCTCTACGAGGAGTGCGCCGCCGCCGAGCCGGGCTTCCTGATTCTCAGCGCCCACGTGGGCAGCTATGAGGCCGCCGGCTACACGCTCGTCGCCACCAAGAAACGCTACAACGCCCTCGTTTTCGCCGGCGAGGCGGAGACCGTGATGCGGAACCGGCAGAAAATGTTCGACGAGACGAACATCCGCATGATTCCCGTCCGCGACGACATGTCACACATTTTCATGATAAACGGTGCCTTGGAGAACGGCGAAAGCGTGAGCTTCCCGTCCGACCGGGTGGTGGGCGGCCAAAAAACCGTCATGTGCGACTTTTTCGGCGCCCCGGCGAGGTTCCCCCTTGGGCCCTTCCTGATCGCCGCTCAGCGCAACATTGCCGTCCTTTCCATCCACGTGATGAAGGAATCGGTGAAAAAATACCACATTTTCATTGAAAAACTGCAGAACAACGGGGAATCCATCCGGGAAAAAGCCGCCAACTACGCCCGGCAGTACGCCGCACACGTGGAGTCGGTGGTGCGGAAATACCCTGAACAGTGGTTCAACTATTACGATTTTTGGGAGGGAAATAGGGAATGCTGAATAAGGAATTGGACATACGGGAACTGTTGCCGCAGAGGCCGCCGATGGTGATGGTGGACGCCCTGCTTGAGGCGGACGCGATGTCGGCGGTGACCTCTTTTCTCGTGCGCGAAGAGCTTGTTTTCGTGGAAAACGGTGCGATGCGGGCCTACGCGCTGTTGGAGAACATGGCCCAGACCTGCGCCGCCCATGTCGGGTACATTGAGAAAGTGATGAAGGCAAGTGACTCGGTAAGAGTTGGATATATCGGTTCTGTCAAGAACTTGCAGGTGGAACGCGCACCTCGGGTGGGGGAGACCCTGACCACGCGCGTGAAGGTGATCGCGGATGTGGGCGACATGAAACTCGTGTCGGCGGAAACCTTCGTGAACGAGGAGTGCATTGCCACCGGCGAGTTGAAGATTGCCTTATCAGAAGAAAGTGTAAAATAATGATAGTCAAAAAGATAGGTGAAAGTATGGTCTCTCCTCTCGGCTTCTCGGTGGAGGAGAACTTCTCAGCAGTGATGGACGGCCGGAGTGCCCTGCATCGCTATGACTCGCTGTGGGGGATGCCGTTCCCGTGCTTCGTCTCCCTGTTGGATGAACAAAAGCTGCAAGAGGCTTTCAACCAAGAAGTTGACATAGACATACCCGTCACAAAATTCGAGAAGGCCGCCCTGCTTTCCGCTGTCAAGGCGGTGAAAGAGAGCGGGATTGACGCTTCTTCGGAAAGTGTCCTCTTCATCCTCTCCTCTACCAAAGGGAATGTGGAGTTGCTGGCCGACGATATGGTTGACACTGAACGGGTTACGCCGTCGCATACGGCGCAGCTCATCGCTCGCTACTTCCACAACCCGAACGAGCCCGTCACGGTGTCGAACGCCTGCATATCAGGACTTTGCGCCCAAATCGAGGCTTTTCGCGCCTTGGTGTCGGGTCAGTACGAAACGGCTGTGGTTGTCGGGGCGGACGTGCTTTCGCCGTTCATCGTGGCAGGTTTCCAGTCGCTGAAGGCGCTCTCGGACGAGCAGTGCCGCCCGTTCAGCGCGAACCGCCGGGGGCTGAACCTCGGAGAGGCCGCCGCCACGGTCGTGTACCAGTCCGCCGCCGATAGCGAAACGGGATGGCGGATGCTCGCGGGGGCGGTGCGCAACGACGCGAACCACATCTCAGGCCCGTCGCGCACGGGCGAGGGCAGCTTCCGGGCCCTGCAGCGCACGCTCCTCGACAGCGGGCTGTCGGCCGACGATTTGGCCTGCCTGAGCGTTCACGGGACTTCCACGCTGTACAACGACGAAATGGAGTCCATCGCCATCGGCCGTGCCGGATTGTCGGACGTGCCGGTCTGCGCCATGAAGGGCTACTACGGGCACACGCTTGGCGCCGCCGGGGTCTTGGAAACCCTGCTGACGATGCGGGCCGTGGAGTCCGGCATTGTCCCGGCCACGCGCGGATTTGACGAACTTGGCGTCTCCGTTCCCGTCAGGATCTCATCGGAAACAATTTACACGCAGCGAAATGCGTTCGTAAAGCTGTTGTCTGGCTTCGGTGGATGCAACGCCGCCGCCACGTTCATACGAGGGGAGTAGCTCTGGGTCAAAGTTCAAAGTTCAAAGCCAAAAGCTAAAAGCCAAAAGCCAAAAGCTAAAAGCCAAAATTAAAGAATATGTCAAAGTTAAAGATAACGCATACAGTGAAGTTGACGCCAGACTTTTTGGAGGTGGATGGCAGGCGGGTGGCCGAGGCGGTTGCCGGCGAGCCGTTGCTGACGCAACTTTATCACGCCTTCAAGCTGGATTACCCGAAGTTCTTCAAGATGGACGTGCTCTGCAAGGTGGGGCTCCTCGCTTCGGAGGCGCTGTTGGAGGCCGAGGGTGGCGAACGGTTCGTGCCGTGCGCCGACCGCGCGGTCATCCTCTTCAACCGCCATTCCTCGCTGCACGCCGACAAGACGTTTCAGCAGACCATCGCCGACCCGCAGGACTTCTACCCGAAACCGTCGGTGTTCGTCTATACGCTGCCCAACATCGTGACCGGCGAGATTGCCATCCGCAACAAGTACCACGGCGAAAGCGAATTCATCCTGCTGCCGGAGAAGTCGGAGGCCGCCATGGAGCAGACGGTCGGCCGCGCCTTCCTCGACCCCGAGACGAAGAGCGTGCTCACCGGCTGGTTGGAGGCGGTGTCGGAAGGGGAGTTCGAGGCGGAAATCCGTCTTTGCGTTCGGGAAAGCTGAAGGCCGCGGATTCTCCGATCTTATTTCTTGAAAATAAAATAAACGGCAAGCACCAGAAAGCAAAATCCGATCAGATGGTTCACCCGGAAAGTTTCCGTCTTGAAGAAAATGATGGTGAAGATGGTGAAGACGGTCAGCGAGATGAACTCCTGGATTACCTTGAGCTGCCATAGGTTGAAGGGACCGCCGTTGCCAATGTAGCCGATGCGGTTGGCCGGCACCATGAAGGAATATTCTGCCAATGCAATGCTCCAGCTGAAAAGCACGACCAAGGGCAGCGAGAGCTTGCTGAACCAGGCCGTATGCTGCAGCCGCAGGTGACTGTACCAGGCGAACGTCATGAAAACATTAGAACACATCAACAACAAACAAGTGTATAAACCTTTCATCTTTCTTACTTTTATTGCTTGTGAATACTAAATTCTACCGTTGGTGGAGTAGGGGAGGCCCTCTTCCAAACAGGCGGCAAAAGTAACTTTTTATCGCGCTCAGAATTCAAAATCCAGAAATAAAATGTATGGTCACCTTGAATATGAAAATTTCGAGGAAATACATTTTAGGAACAAGCGTGCTCAAGCGGTGTTGGTACAATTGTATCAATTGGAATTGCTCAAAGTTACAATTGTGACACATATCCAATACAATTGTAACTTTAGAAGGAAATAAGTTTACAAAAGTATCATACAATGAAGTACACATATATACGTAATTCACAAAAATAAAAAAATGGGCGTTGTTTGTAATTTTGAGAGTAATACAAAAGGAAAATCGATTCGGATATACGTATTCACATCTGACACATTCACCTTGTTAACGGTAGTTTTATCGGCTATCGGTTAACATCCAAATCGACTTCTCGCGGCTATTGATTTTTAATAGTAATTGTAAATAATTAAAACATTGATTCCCATAATGTTTATATCGTTTAATTTGTTTAATAATTCAAATAAGCACCCATGTTTATCAACATTTTTTATAAATTTATCTTATTTAAATCTAAATTATTGAATATAAAAAGAATATATGTTTTACTTGAACTTATGGAACAAAGGTTTATAAACAATTCCGAAAGAGCGGTTTTATGCTTTACACGAGTGAAATATCTCTGAAATAGCGTGTAACAAATGTATAAAGTATGCGTATTATATTTGGAATTTTGTTATTTTTGCAAAATCAAATTTAGAAGTGTAACGATAGATTTTAGAATGATAACTATCATAATTTAACGATATGATTGAACGTATAAAGAAAGTTTTGGATTATTCACAATTGTCAACCGCTGTGTTTGCAGATACAATTGGAATTAGTCGCTCAGGAATGACACATTTGTTAACAGGTCGTAACCAGCCGAGTTTAGACGTGGCACGAAAGATCCTTGCCGCCTATCCAGAAGTATCCACGGAGTGGTTGATTATGGGGATGGGTGAAATGTTACGGGCGGAAGCACCGCAAGGGATGCCGAGCGTCGCGGCAGTACCAGAACCGATGCCAGATGCGATCGTCGGTGCCTCATCCGAACATCTCGCCGAGAATTCAAAAAAAATGGTTCAGCCTGATCTGTTCGGCGAATTTCCATCTGTCAGCGATGCTGAAGGCGATGCCGCGGAATATTCGCGGGATGTCCTGTCGCCTTTTGATGAGGAAAGCGAGGCCGCCCCGGCCTTGATCGATGAGGGGAATGTCACGGCGACGAGTGAGGTTGAGGAGCAGCTTCCTGCGGCTGCGCCCGTCGTCCGTGCGCAGCCTGCCTCCAAGGCCCGCCGCACGCAGGAGGCGCGCCCGCAGCCGGTGACCGCGCGCCGCGATCGGCACAGCGCCGCGCCGCAGGAACGGAAACTGTAAAAGATCGTCTTTTTCTACGACGATCACAGCTTTGAAGTGTATTGTAATGGGTTAATGGGTTAATGGGTTAGTCGGTTAGTCGAGTTGCCAGTCGGCGAGTTTCATGTCGTCGGCCTCCAAGATGGCGATATAGTTCAGGTAGCGGGTGAGGGCGATGTCGCCGTTCTCCACGGCCTCTTGCACGCGGCATCCGGGCTCGTGCGTGTGGCTGCAGTCATCGAATTTGCAGCAGTTGTTATATGCGCGGATCTCCGGAAAATAGTCCCGGATCTCCTCTTTCTTGTATTGTATCAGCCCGAACTCCTTGATGCCGGGGGTATCGACCATGTAGCCTCCCGCCATCGGGAACATTTCGGCGAAGGTGGTGGTGTGCTTCCCCTTGTTGTGCACCCGCGAGATGTCACCGGTGCGCAGGTTCAGCGTCGGGTCGATGGCGCTGATGAGGGCCGACTTGCCCGTGCCCGAGTGGCCGCTGAAGAGGCATACTTTCCCGCGAACCATCTCGCGCAGTCCGTCAATGCCCTCGCCGTTGACCACCGAGGTGCGGCGCGTCAGGTAGCCGATGCGCTCGTAAAGGGCCGACAGCTCATCCACCACCTTCTGCTCGGCCTCGTTGTAGAGATCCATTTTGTTGAAGACGAGGCACACGGGGATGCGGAAGCCTTCGGCCGCCACTAAGAAGCGGTCGATGAAGCCGAGCGAGGTGCGCGGCTCCCGCAGCGTGACGACCAGGAAGGCCAGGTCGATGTTGGCGGCGATCAGGTGCCGGATCTTCGAGAGGTTGGTGGACTTCCGCTCGATGTAGTTCTTACGCGGCGCAATCGCGGTGATCACGCCCGAGCCGTCCTTCTCGACGCCGTACTCCACCCGGTCGCCCACCACCACGGGGTTGGTGTCCTTGATGCCTCGGATGCGGAACTGCCCGCGCAAACGGCACTCCAGCAGCCCTCCCGACACTTCGTCCAGCACCGAATACCAGCTGCCCGTCGATTTCACTACAAGTCCGTTCATTTTTGGAAGTTTAGTGGGTTTAGAAGTTTAGAAGTTTAGTGGGTTTAGAAAGAAAAGGACTTCGGGCGGGTGCTCGAAGTCCTTTTTGTTTCAGGATTCCTATTTTAGCAGGCGGAAGAACTCGACCATCAGGTCCCAGCACATTTGCACGGTCTTGATTTCGAGTTTCTCGTCTGGGGAGTGCACGCCGCGCAGGGTCGGGCCGAAGGAGACCATGTCCATGTCGGGGTATTTTTCGGAGAAGAGGCCGCATTCGAGGCCGGCGTGGATGGCCAGCACCTGCGGGTCCTTGTGGAAGAGGTTGCGGTAGGCCTCCGTCAGGACGCGCACCGCCTCGGAGTTCGGGTTCGGGTTCCAGCCTGGGTAGCCGTCGGAGTTCACCACATCGGCGCCGATCATCCAGAAGGCGGTTGACACCTTGTCCACGATGGCGCGTTTTCTAGACTCCACGGAGCTGCGCTGGCTGGTGGTGAACACCACTTCGTTGTCGATGATTTTCACGGATGCGAGGTTGGTGGAGGTCTCCACGAAGCCGGGGATGTCCTGCGACATGGCGACGACGCCGTGCGGGCAGACCATGAGGGCGTTCAGTACGTCGATCTGGAGCGTCTCCTCCAGCACCTCCTTGACGGCCTCGGCGGGCTCCACAGCGACGGTCACGCCGGGATCGGTGGTGTGGAACTCGGCTTTGTAGGTCTTGTCCATTTCGGCGAGGTAGGCTTTCCAGTTCTCGACCTCCTCCTTGGGAACGGCCACGATGGCGTAACCCTCGCGGGCGATGGCGTTGCGCAGGTTGCCGGCGTTGATGTCGGCGACGCGCAGGTTGAAGTCGCTGTAGGAGTTCCAAAGGATGCGGGCGAGGAGCTTCACGGCATTGCCGCGGCCCTTGTTGATGTCGTCGCCGCTGTGGCCGCCCTGAAGGCCCTTGACCTCGACCTTGAAGAATTCGCAGTCTCCCTCCACGTTTTCGTAGTCCACGGAAACCTTGGCGACGGTGTCTTGGCCGCCGGCGCATCCGATGAAGAACTGCCCCTCGTCCTCGGAGTCGAGGTTGAGCAGCATCTTGCCCTTCATGAAGCCGGCCTCCACGGCGGCGGCTCCGGTCAGCCCGGTCTCCTCGTCGATGGTGAAGAGGCACTCGATGGGGCCGTGTTCCAGTTCCTTGTCGTCGAGGACAGCCAGCGCGAGGGCCACGCCGATGCCGTCGTCGGCACCCAAGGTCGTGCCCTTGGCCTTCAGCCATTCGCCGTCAATCCAAGTCTCGATGGCGTCTTTCTCGAAGTCGAACACCTTGTCGTTGTTCTTCTCGCACACCATGTCCATGTGCGCCTGCAGCACCACGGGCGTGACGTTCTCCTTGCCGGGGGTGGCGGGCTTGGAAATCAGCACGTTGCCGACCTTGTCGCGTTTGGTCTCCAACCCCAGCTTCTTGCCGGTGGCCTCAAGCCAGAGGGACATCTTCTCCTCCTTCTTCGACGGGCGCGGTATCTTGGTGATCTCGTTGAAATAATAGAAAACCTTTTCGGGTTTCAGATTCAGCATTTCTTCGTTCATATTTTTACGTTTTAAAATGACACTTCGATTTTGCGGGGCAAAGGTACATTTTTTTTCGAATAACCGGGAATTTTTCGGCGACACAAACTGCATTCCGCCGAACTGCCCGAGACTTCAAATCCTCTGTGGCGACCATACAAAAAAAATGTATCTTTGCCGCCAATTTAAATTTGGAAAATGGATAAGAATACAGTTATCGGTCTGCTGCTGATTTTCGCCCTGTTTTTGGGCTTCAGCTTCTACCAGACCTCGCAGGTGAAGAAACAACGCGCGGCGCAAGAGGCGCAGATGGCGGCGGAAATGGAAAAGGAGGCGAAGGAAACCGCCAAGACACTCTCTTTGGAAAATGTTACGGACACGACCGGCGCGTCCGCTGCCCCCGCCCTCGCGAAACTCACCCCCGCGCAACGCTTCTCCAACGCGCAGGTGGGCGAGGACGGTGACTATGTGGTCGAAACCGCCAAGGCCTACTACCGTTTCGGAAAGAAGGGCGGTGCCCTCAAGCAAATCGAGCTGAAGGACGTCTATCGCTATACCCCCAAGGGCGCTGAAAAACAGCCGCTCGTGATCTACGACGGCGGCTCCAACAACATGGCCCTGAAACTCATGCTCCGCGACCAGACGGAAATCTCCACCGACGAGTGCTACTTCGTGGCCAACACCGACGAGCTCGTGGTCGATGACCAGCACAACAAGCTCTCCCTGCGCCTTTACCCCAACGCCAACCCCGACTCCGCGCAGTGCCAGGTGCTCGATCAAAGCGCCTACATCGAATACCTCTACACCTTCGACAACAACGACTACCGGTTCGACTACACGGTCAACTTCGTCAACATGGAACCTTATCTCTACCCGAACCGCCGCACCTTCACCTTGGAATGGGTCGCGCAGCCCAAGTGCGTGGAGAAGAACTACGAGTACGAAAAGAACATTACATCTATATATTATATGGACAACGGCGACGAGGTGGCGAACCTCGACGAGCGCAAGCCCGACAAGAAGGACTTCACCTCCCCGCTGAAGTGGGTCTCCTTCAAGCAGCAGTTCTTCACCACCTGCTTGGTGACCAAGGACAAGCCCTTCGCCTCCGGCACGCTCTCCGTGCAGGTCCCCGACAAACCGGCGGACAAAGTTCTGAAGGACTGCGAGGCGTCGTTGGACATCGAGATTGCCGACCTGAACAAGGGCCACTTCGACATGTACATGTTCGCCGGGCCGAACCAGTACCGTCTGCTCAAGGAGTATGACGTGAAGCTGGAGCGCCAAGTCCCGCTCGGCTGGGGCTTCTTCCTGCTGCACTGGGTGAACCGTTTCATCATTATCCCGATTTTCAACTGGTTGGAAGCCTACGGTTTGAGTTACGGCCTTATCATCTTGATACTCACCATTTTCATCAAGATTGTGGTGTTGCCGGTGAGCTACAAAACCTACATGTCGTCGGCCAAGATGCGGGTGCTGAAGCCCGAAATCGAGGCCATCAACGCGAAATATCCGAAAGACGAGGACATGATGAAGAAGCAGCAGGCCACGATGAGTCTCTACCGGAGCGCCGGGGTGAAGCCCGCCGGCGGCTGCGTGCCGATGCTCCTCCAGATGCCCATCCTTATCGCCATGTACCGTTTCTTCCCGTCCGCCTACGAGCTGCGGCAGAAGTCGTTCCTGTGGGCGGAGGACCTCTCCACGTATGACTCCATTTGGGACTTCGGCCGCAACATCCCGCTCTACGGTGACCACGTCAGCCTTTTCACCATCCTGATGACCATCGCCACGCTGGTCTATACCTGGCTGAACCAGAAGCTGATGGCTCCCACGCAGGGCAACAAGGACCAGCAGCGCATGATGAACATCATGATGTACATGATGCCGATCATGTTCCTGTTCATGTTCAACAACTTCGCCTCCGGCCTCACCTACTACTACCTGCTCTTCAACCTCGCCACCTTCCTGCAGATGTTCATCTTCCGCATGGCCGTCAACGAGGACAAGCTCCGCGCCAAGATGCAGGAGAACATGAAGAAGCCCGTCAAGAAGTCGCGCTGGGAACAGAAGATGGAGGAACTCCAAAAACAGCAAGCGCAAATGCTTAAACAACAGCAACAAGCGCAAAAAAGAAAATAAATTTTGAAAAAAAATGGTATTGTGAACGAAATTTCTATATTTTTGCGGACTAATTTGAATAAATAAAAGTTTCAGAGTTTATGGAAAATCAAGACAAAAACGAAGTACTCTCCAGGGCTGTAAAAGCTGGAAAACGCACCTACTTTTTCGACGTGAAAAGAAGCAGGAATGAAGAAATGTATCTCACCATCACGGAGAGCAAACGGAAGTTTAACGAGGACAACGGCAACTTCTTCTACGAGAAACACAAGATTTTCCTCTACAAGGAGGATTTCGAGAAATTCAAAAACGCGCTCTCGGGCGTGATTGACTTCATAGAGAACGGCACGGTCCCGGAGGAGGACGACTTCTTCGAGAACGACAACTTCGGGAAGAATGACGACATGGGTATCGCTTTCGACGATTTAGACCTTTCGTTGTAATGGGGAAGATAGTATCCATCGTCAACCAGAAGGGTGGAGTAGGGAAGACGACAACGGCGGTGAATCTCGCGGCCTCGTTGGCCGTGCTCGACTTCCGCGTGCTGCTCATCGACGCCGACCCGCAGGGCAACGCCTCCAGCGGTGTCGGCGTCTATCCCGATGACAACACCGTCAGCATCTACGACTGCATCGTGAACGGGAAGATGGCCTCCGAGGCTGTGGTGGAGACCAAGACCCCCAACCTGTCGCTCCTGCCAGCCACCATCCACCTTGTGGGCGCCGAAATCGAGATGATCAACTTCGACCGGCGCGAATACCGCATGCGCGATGCCCTGAGCAGCGTCAAGAACGACTACGACTTCATTTTCATCGACTGTGCGCCGTCGCTCGGCCTGGTGACCCTCAACGCCTTGGTGGCCTCCGACTCGGTCATCATCCCCGTGCAGTGCGAGTACTTCGCCCTTGAAGGCCTCGGCAAACTGCTCAACACCATCCGCATCGTGCAGTCGAACATGAACCCAGAACTCTCCATCGAGGGTATCCTCATGACCATGTACACCAACCGATACAAGTCGGCCAACGCCGTCTATGAGGACGTTCGCTTCCACTGTCGCGACATCGTCTTCAACACGGTCATCAACCGCACCGTCCGCCTCAGCGAAGCTCCGAGCTACGGCGTGCCCATCGTTGCCTACGATGTCAAGTCCGTCGGACATGTCAACTACATGAACCTCGCCAAGGAGTTTCTGCTGAAAAACGGATATACGGTTTTGTTTAGTAAAGTTTAGTAAGTTTAGTAAGTTTAGTAGATTAGCGTTTAGTGAAAATGGCGAAAAACGAGAAACCATTGGGACGTGGGTTGGGTGCCATGCTCGGCGGTATGGACATCCCCGTCCGCAGCGAAAGCTCGCAAATTGTGAGCGGGAACACCAACATCCATATCTCCTCCATCGAGGCGAACCCCTACCAGCCCCGGACGCAGTTCGACGAGGAGGCACTCAACGAGCTGGCGCAGTCCATCAAGACCTACGGGCTGATCCAGCCGGTGACGGTTCGCCCGGTCGGGAACGGCAATTACCAGCTGATTTCCGGCGAACGCAGGTTCCGCGCCGCACAAATCGCCGGGCTGACCGAGATCCCCGCCTTCGTGCGCACGGTCGATGACGCGCAGTCCATCCAGATGGCGCTCGTGGAGAATATCCAGCGCGCCGACCTGAACGCTATCGAAATCGCCATGAGCTACCAGATGCTGATCGACGAGTGCCACTTCACCCAGGAGGAGCTTGGTGCCAAGGTCGGCAAGACCAACACCACCATTTCCAACTACCTGCGCCTGCTCAAACTCCCCACCCCCGTGCAGGTGGCCGTGCGCGACAACCAGATCTCCATGGGCCACGCACGCGCACTCGTGCCCGTGGAAGACGAGGCCACACAGGCAAAGCTGGTGCAACAAATCGTGAACGAGCAACTTTCCGTCCGACAAACCGAAACATTGGTGAAAAAGGCCCTGGAAGGAGCGAAAAACAAAAAATCGAAGGTGAAAATCACCCTCTCCGACGAAGTGCGCACCGCTCAGAACGCTATATCCAAGAAATTGAGCGCCAAAGTGAACATCAAGAAAGACATCTCCGGCAAGGGACAGATTCAGATTCCCTTCGCCTCCGACGAGGAACTGAAAAAAATCCTGGACTTGCTGCAATAAAAACGGCTTCCGTGCGTTGTGCCGCCGTAAATATTCGCTTTATGAAACATGGCAAACAGATTCTTCTCGTCTTCATCATGCTCTGTATGAGTCTGTTCGCCTATTCCCAAAACATAGAAACCTCACATCCGGGCCGCGTGAAGACGCACGATTCGCTCCGGGTTGCCAAGCATAGCCCTACCGTGGCCATGCTCTGCTCCATTATCCCCGGCGGCGGACAAATATACAACCGGAAATACTGGAAAGTGCCCATCGTCTATGGACTGTTGGAAGCGTCCGGCTATTTCCTGTGCAAATACGCCTCCGACATGATGCTCTACCGGCGCGAGTTCATTAACCGCCGCGACGGCCACACCGAACTGCTCATCCCCGGTCTGGCCAACACCACCGATGAGGGCATCCTGGCCCTGAAGCAGACCTCGCAACGCAACATGGAAATCTCCATCGCCGCCACCGCCATCATCTACACCCTTAACTTCATCGATGCCATGGTCGATGCGCACCTCTACTATTTCGATGTCTCCGACGACCTTTCGCTCCACTGGAGCCCGATGCTGCTCCCGAACCCCGTCAACACCTCCCCCTCGTACGGAGTGAGCGTGGTGCTGGCTTTCAAGTGAGGAATGATGATTTGTGACTTGTGATTTGTGAAAAAAATTGTACTTTTGCATCTAATTTTCAATTTTCAATTAACATGACGGCTATAGAATTACAATCCGAACTTTTGCGTGAAATATCCCCGATAGCGGAGGACGAAGGGCTGATGCGCAAGGTCATCGGCTATGTGCGGAAACTGGCTCGCGGACGTGACGCAACGGCCGAAGCGGACGAGGAAATCCGGACGAACTTGAGGCAGGCCTTTGCCGAGTTCAAGGAGTGCCAGGAAGGAAAATGTGAAACAAGAGATTTGTTTGATGTTTTAAAAGAATTATGATCTACCAATTTAGAACGATACCATCCTTTGATCGAGAGCTCAAACAACTATCAAAACGTTATTCTTCCATTGCAGAAGACTTAAGGGATCTGGTCGGTCAATTACAGGAAAACCCTTTCATTGGTACCAGTTTAGGACATGGGGTCAGAAAAATCCGTATGGCCATTTCCTCAAAAGGAGGAGGGAAAAGAGGTGGCGCACGTGTGATAACGCATACAAATGTTTTGATGAATGTAGGAAAAGGCATAATACATTTTCTATCCATATATGATAAGTCATCGCAAACTTCCATTTCGAATAAAGAGATAAAAAATCTTTTGGAAGAAGCTGATATTCAGTAAAATATTCAAGTATGAAAATTGCAATTTTAGGATACGGAAAAATGGGCCATATTGTGGAGAAAGTGCTGCGCGGACGCGGGCATGAGGTGGTGGCCGTCATCGACAACGACGCGGACTGGCAGCGCTTTGGCGGCGAGTTCCGGCAGGCGGAGGTGGCCATCGACTTCTCGGAGCCGTCGGCGGCCGTGCCGAACATCCTTCGCGCCTTCGAGGCGAATGTGCCTGTGGTGGTCGGCACCACCGGCTGGCTCGACCGTCTCGAAGAAGTCCGGCAGGCTTGCGAGAAACACAATGGCCGACTGGTCTATGGCTCGAACTTCAGCATCGGAGTCAACCTCTTCTTCAAGGTCAACCAACTGTTAGCCAAGCTGATGAATACGCAGCCGCGTTACCATGCCGCCGTGGAGGAGACCCACCACATCCACAAAAAGGATGCCCCGAGTGGCACCGCCATCCATATCGCCGAGGACATCATCCGCGAGGTGGACGCTCTGCAGGAGTGGCGGCTCACCCCTTGCGACCACACCCGCGTGACCCTGCCCGTCACGGCCATCCGCCAAGGCGAGGTGCCTGGCACGCACGTTGTGACCTGGGACTCGCCGGAAGACACCATTGAGATCCGCCACACTGCCCACAGCCGCGAAGGCTTCGCCCTCGGCGCCGTCCTCGCCGCCGAATGGCTGCCCCTCCAACCCGCCGGCCTCTACCCCTTCGACAAAACCCTAATCTCCTAAACCCCTAATCTCCTAATCTCCTAAACCCCTAACCCAATAACCCAATAACCCAAACATGTTCATATCCAAAACCGCTCTTATCGTTATCCTCATCATCTCTTTCCTCGGCTGGCAAGTCGGGATGTGGGGCATTTTCAAAAAAGCCGGTCTCAAGCCGTGGCTGTCGTTGATCCCGTTCTACAACGTGTGGCTGTGGATCAAGGTGGTCATCGGCCGGAAATGGTGGTGGATGCTGCTTTTCCTGATACCGTATCTCGGCATTTTCATGTTCTACTACATGGTGTGGGAGACGATTCGGCAGTTCGACAAATACAGCTACCTGCCGCTGATTCTCGGGACGGCCTTTTTCCCGTTCTACCTGCCTTACCTTGGTTTCTCGCCGAAGGAGCAGTACATCACGCCGGAGAATCTGGTACGGCCGAAGAAGAGTTCCGGGCGTTCGTGGGGCGACGCGCTGATATTCGCGGTGGCTGCCGCCTACATCATCCGCGCCTGCTGGTTCGAGCTCTACACCATCCCGACCTCCTCCATGGAGAGCTCGCTGATGGTGGGCGACTTCCTCTCGGTGAGCAAGATCGCATACGGTGTCCGTGTGCCGCAAACCCCTGTGGCTGTACCGTTTATCCACAACAAGCTGCCGAAAACCGAGGTGAAGTCCTATTCGGAAATCATCAAGCTGCCGTATATCCGCTCCAAGGCCCTCAATCCGGTGAAGCGCAACGACGTGGTGGTCTTCAACTATCCCGATGGCGACACCGTGGTGGTGGAGCGCCAGGCCGAGAGCTACTACGCCATCGTGCGCGAGTTCGAGGCGATGCTCAACCCCAACGCCACTGACGCGGAAAAAGCCAACCTTTTCCGCCGCTACCCGCCCGAATACATCCAGCAGATGCGCAACAAATACGGCGAAGACTACAAGCCCGGCATGGGCAGGAAGGCGGTTTGGAAGGAATACAAGGTGATAGCCCGTCCGGTCGACAAGCGCGAAAACTACGTGAAACGCTGCATCGGAACCCCGGGCGACAAATTGCAAATCATTGATAAACAGGTGTATATCAATGGACAGAAGGCCGTGAACCCCGACCGTATGCAGTTTGCCTGCATCGTGTCGCACCCGAGCGGCCTGCAACTCTCCAAAAAAGATCGCAAGAATCTGAATATCAATGAGGAAGATATGCAGCAGGTGGATATTAACCGTTATCTTTTCACGCTGAATGACAAGCAAAGGGAAAGCATTGACAAGAAAGGGTTCACCGTGCAGATACTGGGCGAGGAAAACGGTTCCTACAGCCCCGAGATCTTTCCGCACGACAGCAACTACAAGTGGAACAAGGACTTTTTCGGGCCGTTGACCATCCCGCAGAAAGGCATGACGGTGCAGATTTCGCCCGAAAACATCGCCCTGTACGAGAAAATCATCCACAACTACGAAGGCCACGACCTGCAAGTGAAAGACGGCAAGGTGTATGTCGATGGGCAAGCTGCCGACCAGTACACCTTCGCGATGGACTACTATTTCATGATGGGCGACAACCGCCACAACTCCGCCGACTCCCGCTTCTGGGGCTTCGTGCCGGAAGACCACATCGTGGGCAAGGCCTCCATCGTCTGGCTCTCACTCGACAAGTTCAAGACCATGAGCGACAAGGGCAAAATCCGTTGGAACCGAATGTTCAAGAAGATTAGGATGTAAGTCTGCACAATAAATCCGCGCTTTCTCCGTTATGGCGACCGCAAAAAAAAATTGGAATATGAGAAAGAACATACTTTTGCTTGTGTCGCTGTTGGTGCTCGGCGCAAGTGTCATCGCGAAAGCCCAAACAGAAGAGACGTGTCTCGCCAAAGCGCCTGCCGAAGTGGTGGTGAACCAGCAGTTCCAATATACCGTGACCACTTCCGAGAAGGGCACTGTTTTGGACACTGATTTTGGGAAGTTCGAGTTCGTGGGCGGCCCCTCCATGGGGTCCAGCACCTCCATCTCCATCGCTAACGGGCATACCGAGCAGAGCACGCAATACACTTATACCTACGTGCTTGCGGCTCGCAGGGAGGGTACTTTCACCATCCCTGGGGTCTCCATCTCCGTTGATGGGCGTGTGCTGCGCAGCAATCCTGTGGAGGTCAGAGTAGTGAAGGCCGGCAAGCAGTCGCAGGAGAACATGAACAACGCCCAGAACGACTTCTTCCACTTCGAGTGGCCCGGCTTCAACTTCTTCGGGGGCGATGACAGCCGCTCGCAGGAGCCGAGGTCGAAGTCAAAGTCCGAAAAGGTGGAGTTCAAGGACGAAATCAAGAAAGACGATCTTTTCGTGAAGGCCGAGATCGCGCAGGCGGAGGCCTGGCAGGGTGAGGCCGTCGTGGTGACCCACAAGCTCTACATCAAGCAGGACATCCGCGGCTACGACATCACGCGCGCCAACTACGCCGCCACCGATGCGTTCTGGCTCGACCGGCTGGACCAAAGCTACAGCGAGGAATCGACCGAGACCATCAAGGGCGAACGCTACCATGTCTATACCATTCTGCAGACGGTGGCCTATCCGCTGAAGACCGGCAAACTGACCATCCCGAAGATGGACCTGATGGTGCGCATCGGCGTGCCCGCCGTGGTCAACAACCCGTTCTTTGGCTCGATGACGACCACCCGCGCTAAAGACTTCCGTTTGACTTCCAACGATTTGACACTCAAGGTAAAACCGCTTCCTGGAGTCCAGAACAGCGGCAAGACCGAAATCGTCGGCCATTTCGACATCTCCGCTTCCATCAACAAGACGGAGGTCCGCGCCAACCAGTCGTTGGAGCTCACGGTGACGGTCTCCGGTAACGGCAACCTGCACCACATCGAGGCGAAGGACCTCGACATCGAGTTCCCCGCCGACTGCGATGTCACCTATCCCAAAATAAGCCAGCACATCAGCGCGAAAGGTAACTTGGTGACCGGCTCCAAGACGTTCAAGTTCCGCCTCATCCCGCGCTCCGAGGGCGAATTTTTCATTCCCGGCGCCAATTTCACCTACTATGACGATGAAATCCAGACGCACAAGAGCATTGCCACGCAGGATTTCCGCATTGAGGTCAAGCCGGGGTTGCTGACTCCGCAGGATTCGGGCGAAGGGGAAGACAGCAAGGCGAGCAAGCCGAAGGGGAAGGTGTATAAGATTTAGTTTAGTAGGTTTAGAGAGATTAGAGAGATTAGAGAGTTTAGAGAGTTTAGTTAAGGGAAAAAGTGTATTTTTGCGTTTTCAAATATTCGAAAAAATGAAAAAAATATCTTATCTTTCGTTGGTGGCGATGTTTGTCGCAGTGAGTTTCGCGGCGTGCGACAAAGTCGAGGGCCCTTATTATAATATTGTGTCGAACGAGAATGTCACGGTGTCGTTTCCCGATATCGATCCCGCATCTGTTTACCGCAAGGTTTTGATTGAGGAGTTCACGGGGCACCGCTGCACAAACTGTCCGGCGGGGCACCAGATTCTCGAACAGCTGCACCAGCGCTATGGCGACACGCTTGTGGCGGTCGGTGTCCATTACGGGGCATTGGCCAAGCCGAGCGGCACGATGTTCAGCTACGATTTCCGCACGGAACCGGGTACCAAGCTCGGCGACGCCTATAACATCGATGCCATCCCGAAGGCTATCGTGAACCGCGAAATGAAAGAAGGCGGCTGGTCGCGCGAGCAGTGGGCAAACGTGGTCGGCGAAGTCGATCGCTCCGATGTGAAAGCGGCCCTGCAAATCATCAACGAATACGATCCTGCCAGTATGTCACTGAAAGTCAACACGAAAGTGACCCTGTTGCAGAATCATGAGGGACCTCTCTCTCTGGTTATCTATCTTTTGGAAGACGGTATTGTGAAACCGCAGAAAGACGGTGCCGAGAATATCGAGAACTATACGCACAACCACGTGCTTCGTGCCTCGCTGACAGACGTTTTCGGCCTGTCGCTGAATGACAACAGCCAGCTTTGGGACGAAGACGACACCGTTCTCTATGCCACTCGGCTCGATTGCAAGAACACCGACTGGGTGATGGGCAACTGCCAAGTGGTGGCCGTCCTTTTGGATCCCTTTGCGTCAGAAGTCCTCCAAGTCGAAAAAGTCCCCGTCATCCAATAACCTCTTAATCTTTCTAAACTTTCTAATCTTTCTAAACTTTCTAAACTTTCTAAACCTCCTAAATTCAAAGAAATGCGAATCACCGCCATAGAACCCATCGGCATCACCGCCGAGAGAGCACAGGAAATAAAGCAGGATTTGGCCGCCAAGGGCCATGAATTTGTCTGGTTCCCAGACCGGAAAGAGGATTCCGCCACGTTGGTGGAACGCATGAAGGACTCGGAAGTGGTCATCGTTTCCAACATTCCGCTTCGCGCGGAGGTCCTTTCGCAATGTCCGAAACTCCAGTTCTTGAACGTCGCGTTCACGGGGCTGGACCACATTGACCTGGCGTATTGCCAGGCGCACGGCATCAAGGTGAAGAACGCCTCCGGCTATGCCACGCAGGCGGTGGCGGAGTTGGCGGTCGGGCTGATGCTTGACGTGCTGCGGCAGATCACCTTCCTCGACGGGCGCATCCGCGAGGGCGGCGTGCGCGGAGCCTTCCTCGGTCGCGAGCTGCACGGCAAGACCGTCGGCATCGTCGGCACGGGTGCCATCGGTATTCGCACCGCGAAGCTGTTGCAGGCGTTCGGTTGCCGGGTGATTGCTTGGAGCCGCACCGAGAAACCGGAAGTCGCCGCGATGGGTGTTCCCTACGTCTCGTTGCCGGAGCTGATGCAAGGCAGCGACATCATCTCGCTGCACGTACCGCTCACCGATGAAACAAAACACTTGATTAGCAGAGATTTATTGGCTTTATGCAAACCTACGGCCGTCCTCGTCAACACAGCTCGGGGCAATGTGGTCGATATGGATGCTTTGGCGGAGTTCCTGCGCGACGGCCGCATCGCCGGCGCGGGCATCGACGTCTATGAGAAGGAGCCGCCGCTTCCGCAGGACCACGCGCTTGTGCAGGCACCCCATTGCGTACTCGTGCCCCACATCGGCTACGCCACGCGCGAGGCCTTCGACATACGTATTGACATCGTTCTGCGGAACTTGGGGGCTTAAGCATCATCCCAAACAGAGATCAGCCCTTGCTTTTGCCGACTCGCACGCGCGCGCACATGCGCGAAATATTTAGCGTACACCAACAATTTTTAACCGAAACATGCTCACTGGATTTCCTCTATGTGGTTATCATTGCCGCGATAATTGATATAATAGATGGCATCTTCTGTCACTTCCAACAGCTGTTCGAGAAATTCGCCATAAGAAAACGGGACCTTGTCGCCAGGTTTCCGAATGACTTTCGGGGTGAATTGCAAGCTTTCGTCCAACGTGCCCATCACCAAACAGTGTTCCTCCATTCTCGTCGATTTCGTGCTCTTGAATCACTGTACGGCTGGTCTTGTCATAAATAACGATAAACATCTCGTCATCTTTTCCCTGACCATTCTGATCCACAGCGCTGAAGTAAAGGTCGTGGTCATCCTCGGCCAGCACTGGTTTCCAATCTGCACCGTGTTATAGACGTTGCCCTCGTGGTCCGTCACGGTTGGAGTGCTTGGGCAGGGCTGACCATCGACGCTGGTTGAAGAAATGGGCTCACTCATATTTCATCGGTCACTTGAAATTGACCCCTGCACGAAACCTGGCATTCAACTTCTTCCCGTTCATGTTTAGGGAACACGCAAAGCACCATGGAGCGTTGTATCGCCGAGTTACGCAAGCGTCATCTCATCGTACATGTCGGCAACAAGCGAAGCGGCGGGTGCCGAGCCGCGGCACCGTCCGCCCCGGCAGAAACGGCTACGGACGAATAACCAGCTCTTCCCACCGCACCTTCGGCACATAATGCGTGCCGTTTTCGTCGCGGTAGTAGGCATGGCTCTCGTTGGCGGAAATCCCCGTCAGCTCGATTTTCTCGCGGCCCTTGCCGATGGCTATGATGAGGATGGGCGGGTAGGGAAGTGCAAACGCCTCTTCAATCTTCTTGGCATTGAACGCCCCGATAATTAGACCGTTGTAGCCCATCTCCACGGCCTTCAGCAGCATGCTCTGCACCGCGATGCCTGCATCCACGTGCAGCATCTTACTCTCCGGCACGGTAGTGCAGACGATGATGAACGCCTTCGGTTCGGTGCCGGGGAACGGCAAATGCAGCTCTGGCAACATGCCTCCTAACTTGATGTTTTCCAACACTTTGTCGGCACCGGTCTCTTCCGTCACCAACTTGAAGCGCAAGGCCTGCTGGTTCTTCGCCGATGGCAGCAGCGTGTTCACCGCCACAATCTTCTCCAAGGTGCTCTCCGACACTTTGTACGCCGGATCATACCCCCGGTAGCTACGGTTTTTCTTCAAAAGCGTCTCCAAAGAAAACGCCGCACTCTTATAAACCGTCTTCTTTTTCTGGTTATACTCCTCGAATTTGTTCTCGATGTAATTGTCAGCCATTTTTGTAATTAAGAATTTAGAGCTTAGAACTCAGAATTAAGTTGAGTCGTACGTCTAAGTTATAGTCTAAGTTTAAGTTATAGTCTAAGTTATTAGTTTAAGTTTAAGTTATAGTCTAAGTCATTAGTCATAGTTTAAGTCAAAGTATGTACTCTCGCGATTTCCGTTGCGGCCTGTTGGCAGATGGGGTCGTCGAAGATGTCGGGAGATGGGGAGGGGAACATGGTGTTGGTCTGGCGGAACTCCGAGGAGAGGTCCCTCTTCCGTTCCGCGATAACCCGTTCGTAGAAGCGCACTTGCGTCGCGATGGCCTCGACATGCAGGGCGCGGATGCGGGCTTCCGTGACTTCGCCGCCGCAAAGGTAGCGGAGGATAAAACGGGTGTCCCCGTAGGAGTAGTATTCGTCGGAATACTGGTCTTGCAGCGTATGGCATTCCTTCAGGGAGGCTGCCTGGCTGAGCTCATGCAGGTGTTTGGCGGAGATGACGTTGCCGCCCGCGTTCACCCACTGTTCGTCGGGCTCGCTGAGGATCGCGTTCAGTTGGAGGGGCTTGTCCTCAAACGTGTGGCTGTTGCGCAATACGTAGCAAAGCATCATCTCGCGGTAGGCGGCCACGGCCTCCTTTTCCTTCAGGATCCGGACCGGCCGGTTGGACATTTCCATTTTCGGGAGTTCCGCCTCGCCGGCGAGATGGCGGGTCAGCAGCTGGTGGTTCTCCATCACAACGTGGATTGTGTCCGGCGCAAGTGGCCGGTAATCATACTGTTGCGTGTAATTTTTACGTTTGTCGCGGTGTTCGTACTTCCATTCGTTGCGCATCATCGCGTAGGCGTTGTGCATCCACCAAAAGGCGGGCATGATTTCCAAACAATTGTCCTGTATGTTGTTGTTAATCAGCGAGAAAGCGAACGGAATGCGGAGCGGCCGCGGGTAGTCGCCTTTGGCGATGAGCGTGTAGGGGGCGAAAGAGCAGGGGTAGGAGAGCGACGTGCAGAGCCCGGGCCAGAAGCCGCGTCCGGCCACCAAATCGACGTCGTTTTTGCGGCCGTTGTGGTTGGAGCCGAGGGTCGCACCGGCGGCCACGTTGCTCTGTCCCTGTACGTGCGCGGCAATCAGGAACGAGTTGCTGTGGTGCTGCTCGTGGCACGGATAGAGGAACGAATGGCCGATTTCGCAGCCTGCGATGTGGCTGTTGTCGCCGACGGCGGAATGATAGACCCGTGCCCCGTCGGTGAGGGAGCAGCACTGGCCGACCAGCACGTGCGCGAGGTTGGCGGCGGTGTCGATGCGGGCGCCCTCGTTCACGATGACGTGGTCTAAGAAAACGCCCTTGCCAATGCGAGTGGACTGTTCAGCGGAGGAGGAAATCCAGGCATGGGAGACTTTCGCGCAGCCCGACAGCTCGCACCCGTCGCCCGTGTGGAGGTGGTCGATGCAGTCGATGTTCTCGATGTTGCAGCCCGCCCCGATGCGGCCCATGTGTTCGTCAACGGCGCCCTGTCCGAAAAGGTCCGGGTTGCCGGTGTGCAGGCACAGAAATGCGTCGGTGGAATTCATTCCCGGCACGGCGTTCACCCGGTAGCGGCCGTCCTCGTTGCAGAGTTCCAACGGGTAGGCGTAGCGCTCGTGGGTGAAAACCATGTTCCGGACGTTGGCGATGCGGGTGCCGGTGCCAATATGGTAGTTGCTGAGGGTCGAGTTGAGAAGGGTCACCCCGTTCTCCAAGCGGATCGGCCCGTAGAAGCGGCAGTCCCGGATGTGCATGGCAGAAAAATCAAGGACGACTGAAATGTTCTTCCAGTCGTCCGAGAAATTGTTTTGCTGAATCAGTTGGCTGATCTCAGCATCTGTAAGCGGTCTCCACATGGCGTTTACTCTTCTTCGCCGGTCATGCCGAGCATCTGCTTCAGCTCTTCGGGAGCCTCTTTGATGTCCTTTGCATCGGAGGGGAGCAGGAACTGCGTGGCCTTCACCTTTTTGTCGGGGGTGACGCTGGTGGCGGAGGTGATGATGGTGCACTCCTCGCCGTTGAGCTCCGTCTTGTTTTCCGAGGCGAGCGGGTAGCCCTTCAGGCCCGGATGTTCGAAGAAGTTGATGTTGTCGCCAAGTCCGAGTTCGGTGGTCACCCAAAGAACCTCGGTCTTTTCCTCGTCGGTCTCCAGGTCGGTGACCTTCTCAATCACCTTCGTGCACTTGTAGCCGGCGATGGTCTTGGTGTCGCTGAGATACTCGTAATCGACCTTGGAGGTCTGCATCTTCTTCTCAAGGTCTTCGGCGGTCTGTTTGACATAGTATTTTCCGTATCCGGGGATGCCGAGGATGACGGTGTAGGTCTTGGCGTCGCCGTTGGAGATGGTAATCACATCGACGCCCTGGTTGGCCTCCATGCGGGAGTTGTTGCCCATCACGATAATCTCCTGGGTGGCTTCCGCGAGCTGAGCGGCCACGTTGGGGTCGGAGATGCCTTCGGCGGTCATTTCAAATACGATTTTGCCTGCGAAAGGCTTCTGCGCGAAACCGGTGAGGCTGGCGATCATCATGGCGATGACGGCGAATAAACGGATCTGTTTTTTCATCTTTTCGGAATATTTTTTGTTAATACTAATCCAAATGATTTCAAACGGCAAAGATACATTTTTTATGGAAAGGTTTAAAGAACAGAATTTTTTTTGAAGACCATGACTTAGACTTAGACTTAGACGAATAACTATGACTATAACTTAGACGAGTAACTATGACTATAACTTAGGCCATAACAAATGTCTCTGGTTATAGTCATAGTTATAGTCATTAGTCATTAGTCATCAGTCACACACAATATTTCGCCCAATCCTTCGTTACTCGTCCGTTTTACAAATAAAAAAAGGATAAATATGAATACGAAGATTTTGTGGGCGGACGATGAGATTGACTTGTTGAAACCGCATATTCTGTTCCTGAAGGCCAAAGGTTACGATGTTATCCCCGCGATGAGCGGCATGGAGGCGCTCGAAATTCTGAAGAACGAGTTCGTCAACATTATTTTTTTGGACGAGAACATGCCTGGGCTGAGTGGCTTGGAGACGCTGCAACGGCTGAAAAAAGACTATCCGCACATTCCCATCGTGATGATCACCAAGAGCGAGGAGGAACATATCATGGAGGACGCCATCGGTTCCAACATCGCCGATTACCTCATCAAACCCGTGAATCCCAACCAGATACTGCTCTGTCTGAAGAAGAATATCGACAACAAGAAGTTGGTGAGCGAGAAGGTGACCAGCAACTACCAGCAGTCGTTCCGCGAGCTTTCCATGCGCATCTCCGACCGCCTCGGCGTGAACGAGTGGTCCGAGCTCTACAAGGAACTGGTGAACTGGGAATTGCAGATTGAAAAGATTGAGGACGAGAGTGTTACGGAGATGTTGGCTGCCCAGAAGGAGGAGGCGAACGTGCAGTTCTGCAAGTTCGTGCAGCGCAACTACCTCGACTGGGTGAACGGTCGTTCCGATGAGAAGCCCTTGCAGTCGCACACGGTGCTGAAGGAGAAGCTGTTCCCGAAGCTCAGTGACCAGAAGAGCACCTTCCTGTTCGTCATCGACAACCTGCGTTACGACCAGTGGCGGAGCATCTATCCGCTGGTTCACGACTACTATTACATCCAGGACGAGAGCATTTGCTACAGCATCTTGCCCACGGCCACGCACTACGCCCGCAACGCGCTGTTTTCCGGCCTGATGCCGTCGGTGATCGCCAAGAAGTACCCCAACTACTGGCTCAACGAGAACGACGCCGGCAGCAAAAACCAGTTCGAGGAGCAGCTGTTAGGCGAATACTTGAAGCGTTACGGCAAGAACATCAAATACTCCTACCACAAGATTCTTAACGCCGACTTCGGCAAGAAGGTGTTCGACAGTCTCCATCAGATGCTCAACAACCCGCTGAATGTCATCGTGTTCAATTTTGTTGATATGCTTTCGCACGCGGGCACGGATGTGAACGTGGTGCGCGAGCTGGCCGACGACGAGAAGTCCTACCGCAGCGTCACGGCCTCTTGGTTCGCCAATTCCGTGCTGTTCGACATGATTAAGTGGCTTTCGGAGCGGAACATCCCGGTGATGCTGACCACCGACCACGGCACCATCAAGGTCGATCGCGCCTTGAAGATGGTGGGCGAGCGCGACCTGAACACGAACTTGCGCTACAAGGTGGGCCGCAGCAGCATGGACTATCCCGCCAAGGAGGTCTTCGAAATCAAGAACCCCGACGAGGCCTTCCTGCCGAAGGAGAACATGACCCAACGTTTCATCTTCGCCACGCGGTCGGACTTCTTCGCCTACCAGAACAACTTCAACCAATACGTGAACCTCTACAAAAACACCTTCCAGCACGGCGGCATCTCCATGGAGGAGATGATGATTCCGTTTGTGACGCTGGCACCGAAACGGTGATTTATACTGAAAAAAAGCGTATTTTTGCCCGCTTTTTTCGGTTATGACAAAATTGTTTCTCAAAATATACGATTTTCTGGAAAGCCGTCGGTGGCTGACCGTCTCCTTGGCGGTCCTGCTGACGGCTCTGTTCGTTTTCCTTGCCTCGCGGGTGCATTATGAGGAGGACATTGCCAAGTTCCTGCCGCGCAGCGACGAGAGCCGGAAATACCAGGAAGTCTATCAGCAGTTCGCCACCCAAAACCAGATCGTCGTTGTCTTTTCTGGCAAGGGTGACTCCATGGACGTGGAGAAGGCGCAGGAGGCCATGGAGCTCCTCGGCAACCGCTTGGCGGAGGACGGAAAAGGGGAGAATGTGACGGTCACCGTCGATGAAACGCAGGTCTTCGATTTGATGGACGCGGTCTATAATCATTTACCGTATCTTTTGGAAGCATCTGATTACCAAAGGATTGATTCGATTCTGAAGACACCTGGCGTTGTTCGGGAGAGGTTGGCGGCGGACAAGCGTATGCTGATGTTCCCCACCTCCGGCGTGTTCATGCGCACCCTTCCGAGCGACCCGCTGCAACTTTTCACCCCGGCATTGGAACGGCTGAATTCGCTGAAACTGAACGATGCGCTGCAAGTAATTGACGGATACCTGTTTACGAGCGACGGCAAGCACGGAATCCTGACATTCGACTCCCCGTACGGGGCGAACGAGAGTTTCCACAACGGTCGGCTGTCGGCCTATTTGGACACGGTGATGGCAGAGGTGCAGCGGGAGGTTCCGGGCATCGAAATCGCCGCCGTCGGGGCACCGCTGATTGCCGCAGCCAACGCCACGCAGATCAAGCGTGACTCGATTCTGGCCGTTTCCATCGCCATCGTGCTGATACTCTTGATTTTGCTGCTTCACTACCGCCGTCTTTCCGACATCCTCTGGGTGGGCGGCTCCATTCTTTTCGGGGCCTTGTTCTCGCTTGCCGGCATGTTCCTGATTCGCGGCGGGGTCTCCATCATCGTGCTGGGCATCGGGTCGGTGCTCGTCGGCATCGTGGCCAACTATCCGCTGCACTTCCTTGACCAGTACAAGGAGTGCGGCGATCGGCGCGAGGCACTTCGTGAGATGGTTTTGCCCCTGTTCATCGGTAACCTCACCACCGTGGCGGCTTTTTTCTGCCTGCTCTGGCTCGATGCCCGCGCCATGCAGGACCTCGGCCTCTTCGCCTCGCTGATGCTGCTCGGCACAATCCTCTTCGTGCTGGTCTTCCTGCCGCAGCTGATGCGCAGCCGCCCGGCCCCCTCCGAACACCTCCTCTTCGGCAAATGGACAGGCTTCCACCTGTCGCGCAGCAAGGCCTGCCCGTGGATTCTCCTCGCCGGACTGCTGCTCACGGTTGTCTTCGGCTATTTTTCGCGGAAAACCTCGTTTGACAGCAATTTGTCGAACATCAACTACATGACACCGTCACAGCGGGATAACCTGTTGATTCTCTCTAAGTTGCAGTCTTCCGACATGATGTATGCCGTGGCGGAAGGCCGCACATTGCAGGAGGCCGTCGATCGTCACGACTCCATGCTGGTGAAACTGCATGGCTGCAAGGCGGTGGCATCGGTCAGCGGGGTGGGGGAGATGCTTCCCTCGCAGCAGCGGTGCCGAGAGGCCGCCGACCGTTGGAACGCCTTCTGGCAGGATGCCGAAAGAGAGGCCTTTCTGCGCGACTTCCGGCGCGAAGCATTGGCGCAGGGTTTCTCCGACGAGGCCTTCCAACCGTTCCTCACGATGGTGTCGGAAAAATGCGAAATACCTGACATAGAGTCTTTTGCTGATATTATAGAGCCGTTCGAAAACAAGTATGTCTATCCGCTCGCCGACGGAGGCTGCCGGATTATCAGCTATGTGAAGACGGATGCGCCCGAGGCGGTGCACCGCCTGCTCGACGGCAGCGAAACCACCTTTGCATTCTCGGGCAGCGACGTGGGGCGCCAAATGGTCGATATGCTCCGTAACTCCTTCAATTACATCGGGTTGGTGTGCAGCATCGTGGTTTTCCTCTTTCTGTTGGTCTCTTTCCGCCGGATCGAGCTGGCCCTGTTGGCGTTTCTGCCCTTGGCGGTCAGCTGGATTTGGATTTTAGGGATTATGCAACTCACTGGCATACAGTTTAATATCGTCAATATTATCTTGGCCACGTTCATTTTCGGCCAGGGCGACGACTACACGATTTTCATCACCGAGGGGCTGCTTTACGAATACAAGACTGGCAAGCCCCGGTTGTCCTCCTACAAGCACAGCGTGGTCATCTCCGCGCTCATTATGTTTGCGGGCATCGGCTGTCTGGTGGTGGCGAAGCACCCGGCGTTGCGCTCGTTGGCCTTGGTGACGGTCATCGGTATGGCCACGGTGGTGCTGATGGCCTCTTTCCTGCCGCCGGTCGTCTTCGATTGGCTGACCAAGAAAAACGGCAGGCTGCGGGAAACTCCGGTGACGTTCAAACGGCTGGCTTACACTGTTTTATTCGGTGTTTGCTTTCTGCTGTTTTTCCTGATTTTGATCCCGTTCACCGCCCTTTTCTTCCTTTTCGGGCGGAACACCGAGGCGAAGAAGCTTCGTTTTCATACATTATTATATAATATGGCGAATTTTATCGTGCGTCATCTGCCGCATATCGGTTTCCGGATGCGGAACGAAGGCGGGGAGACGTTCGAGAAGCCGGCGGTGATTGTCGCCAACCATCAGAGCCATTTGGATCTGCTTTGCATGATGACGCTCACGCCGAAGGTGGTTTTCCTGACCAACGACTGGGTGTGGCGCAACCCGTTTTATGGGTTGGTGATTCGCAAGGCGGAGTGCTATCCGGCGAGCGACGGCATCGAGAAGAACCTCCCGCGCCTGCGCGACCTCTACGATCGGGGCTATTCCATCTGCATTTTCCCGGAGGGCACGCGCTCGCCGCATTGTGACATTCTGCGCTTCCACAAGGGGGCATTCGCCATTGCGCGCGAGCTGGGTGCCGACATCCTGCCGGTCTTCCTCCACGGCATGGGCCATGTGCTGCCCAAGGAGGAACTGATGTTCCGGGGCGGCGAGATGTTCATCGAAGTGGAAAAGCGCGTGCGGCCCTACGACGAACCGTCCGAAGCGGCGGGCATCGAGCGCGACCGCGAGGTAACCAAGCAGATGCGTCATTATTACCAGGTGCACTACGCGGCACTTTGCGAGGAACTCGAAACGCCGGACTATTGGCGGTATTTCCGAAAATATCAGGCGTATTATTCCCTCTGATCTCTCGCGGCCTGCCATTTTGTCAGTCCTCCTCCGCTTGGCAACATATTTGCTGTTATTGCCGCGTTATGAAAAAACAAGAAAGGAGAAAAGACAAATGAACCCGAATAATTTAACGATAAAAACCCAAGAGGTGATCGGGAACGCCCAGATGCTGGCGGCCCGAAACCAGAACCAGCAGGTGGACACCTTGCACATCCTCAAGTCGATGCTCGACACGGACGACAACGTGGTCCCCTTCCTGCTGAAGAAGCAGTCGTGCAACCCCGCCACGCTCAAGCAGGCGGTGGAGCGCGAAATCAATCGTCTGCCCAAGAGCAGCGGTAATGAAATCTACCTTGGCGGCACCACCCAGACCGCCATGCAGAAAGCCGCCATGTTCTGCGACAACTCCGGCGACGAGTATATGGCACTTGAACACCTGCTCTACGGTATCTTCATGGCCGGTGGGCAGGCGGCGCAGATGCTGAAGGACGCCGGTGTTACCGAAAAAGGACTCAAAGCGGCTATCGCGGAGTTGCATAACGGCAA
>JAFXPL010000121.1 GCA_017527945.1 Bacteroidales bacterium
GCCTGCCCAACGGTCAGGGTGGCGTGGTGGACGACATGCTGGTCTACCGCGTGCATGACGACGAGTACTTCATGGTTCCCAATGCCGCCAACATCGACAAGGACTGGAACTGGATGAGCCAGATTGCCGACAAGATGGGTATGGAGCTCGGCAAGGACTTCGTCAACGAGAGCGAGCAGTGGGCTCAGCTCGCCGTCCAGGGTCCCAACGCCCTCAAGGCCATGCAGAAGCTGACCAGCGAGAACATCGTCGACATGGAGTACTACACCTTCAAGATCCTCACCTTCGCCGGCATCCCCAACATCATCCTCTCCACCACCGGCTACACCGGCGCCGGCGGATGCGAGATCTACATCCCCAAGGAGAAAGCCATCGAGGTTTGGAACGCAGTTTTCGAAGCTGGTAAGGAGTTCGGCATCATGCCCGCAGGTCTGGGTTGCCGCGACACCCTGCGTCTGGAGAAGGGCTTCGCCCTCTATGGCCACGAGATGGACGACACCGTCAGCCCCCTCGAGGCTCCGCTGGCCTTCATCGTCAAGCTGAAAGCTGAGAACAACAACTTCATCAACAAGGAACTCCTCCTCGCCCAGAAGGCCGCCGGCTTCAAGCGCAAAGTGGCTGGCTTCGAGATGATCGACCGCGGTATCGCCCGCAACGGCTACGAAGTCTGCAACGCCGAAGGCAAGAAGATCGGTGAGGTGCGCTCAGGCAGTCCCAGCCCCAGCACCGGCAAGAACATCGGCACCGCCCTCATCTGCGCCGAATACGCCAAGACCGGCACCGAGATCTACATCAAGATCCGCGAGAAACTCCTCAAAGCCGTCACCGTTAAGATGCCCTTCTACGAGGGTTAATCCTGGGAACGCAGACGTCCCCGTCTGCATCACACCATAACGAAAGCAAAGGCTTGCGTCCAATGACCCAAGCCTTTCTTTTTAGCCTTAGCCACACAATATTTATTCCGATGTTACGTTATCATAGGCAAAACGTCGATTATGTCTGAGAAAGAATTAAATGCCTATCGCCTCACCTCGATGGAGGAGCCCACCGACGAGATGCTTTCCGCTATCATGAAAGAGGCTGCTGCCGAGGCCACGGCATCCACAAACAAAGCGTTGACTGACTACTTTGCGGAAATCAGCGCCATGATGCAACGCAAGATTGCTGTGCTATGAGCGAAAACATCCATCGTCCCGTCTTGATAATCATTGCCGGACCCAATGGCTCGGGCAAAACCACCATCACGTCTCAGATACTGCACCATGAGTGGCTGGAAAACTCGGTATATATCAACCCCGACCAAGTGGCGCAGGAACGTTTCGGCGATTGGAACTCTGCTGAGGCTGTGAGGCAAGCTGCCGAATACTGTGCCGACTGGCGCGAGCGTTGTTTGGCTGATAAGCAGAGCATGATTTTCGAGACCGTTTTCTCTGCCGACGACAAGTTGGACTTCATCAGTCGTGCCAAACAGGCAGGATTCTTCATCCGCCTGTTCTTTGTCTGCACCGAGTCGCCCATGATTAACGCAGCCCGTATCGCCGGACGTGTGATGAAAGGCGGCCACGATGTCCCCATCGCCAAGATTATCTCACGCTACCAGAAGTCCATCATCAATTGCAAGGTTGCCACCGCCATCGCCGACCGCGTATATCTTTACGACAATTCCGTTGATGGCCACGAGGCACGCATCCTCTTCCGTTTCGCCGACGGAGCCATCATCAAACGCTACACTGACGACATTCCACAGTGGGCGCAAGGGTTGATGTCGTAAACAACTAAATACATTGAGGCCCGCGACGTTCCGTCGCGGGCCTCGCTATATCTATGATTCAATATTTTGGGGGATTGAATAATCTCTTTTCACCGTGTTTCAAATTTGAAAGACCCCGAAAACACTCTTTTCAGCCGTTTTCAAAATCATTTGGCCTTCGCGACACTCTTTTCAGCCGTTTTCAAAACCGATTGATATGCGACACCTTGGCGGCCTTAATCAATCAGTATCAGTTCTTGGCGTTTGTATGAGACGAGCATCTTCTGCTTGGCAAGCACCTCGCAGCCGAAGAGACCGTCTATGCCTTTGCTCTCTTGCAGGTGAGACACGTCGGAGAAAGCGGTTTGCAGCTTCTTGAACTTGCGACCGCCGAGCGTAAGGGTGGTTTTGCCTTTTGTAATCGATGCCCGTCCGTCGCCATAGCCCGTGAGATGGTCTTTCTTGAGGCCCTTAACCGTGGAGGGATGCTGTTGGGACCAATCGCCGGCGAGCAGATTGGTTTGTGCACCGCTGTCGAATGCCAGCACTACGGGCACGCCACCCACTTGGCAGTCGAAGGCCAGCAGATGGCCTTTCTTCACGCCGCTCACCGTTTGGCAGCGGTAACCCTCGTTCAGCAGCCATTGGTATGTGGTGTCCGGGCTTAGCAGCACTATCTCGCCAGCCTTGAAGTCGAACAGCACGTCAAAATCTTTGTAGAAACTCTGCCCCAAAATGCCGTGCACCGCCACGCCGACGGTCTCCAGATTGCTCAAGTCCGATGTCATGATGTCCGTCTCGTTGAGCATAACGCCGCCCATATCCATCAATTTCACATGGTGCACACCGCTGACGGAACCTGTGCCGACGGCACCCCGACCGCCGCTCCC
>JAFXPL010000122.1 GCA_017527945.1 Bacteroidales bacterium
CTTACAGACACCACGCCTCTCAAAGATCTCTTCAACAAAACTATATTCAAAAATGACAAAGAACGTTTTGGCTTTAACGAGCCAACTTTGTTTGATAATTTTGATTAATAACACGTCCCAATTTTAACGGGACACTAGTGGTTTGGCTTGTAAAAAACTAAAAGGTTTGAGAAATGAGAGAGAATTTGATTTTGGGAAAGAGCAAGGCGTTTGCTTTGAGAATGATTAGGTTGTACGAATATTTGCAGAAGGAGAAAAAGGAGTTTTTCATTTCGAAACAAATAGTGCGTTCGGGATTGAGCATTGGTGCGAATGCAAAGGAAGCGTCGCTGGCACAGTCCAAGGCTGCGTTTATTGCCAAAATGAACATATCCATCATCAAGTCTGCACGCGAATCCTTGAAAAAAAAAACTAAATCCAGACAAACGCATCAATAACCCCCTATACATTATACATTGTACATTAAAAACACGTCAATATGAAAAACATGGCAAAAGCAATCATAGTGTTGGCACTTTCAGCACTGGCGATGACCGCCTCCGCCCAGGTCAAACAGGTATATCAAGTGCTGGACTTCGACACCAGGCAACCCATTGCGGGGGCCGTCTCCTCGCTTTACGGGCAGCAACTCACCACCAATGCCAAGGGCGTGGCCGTGGCCAACCTCACCATTGACAAGAAAGGGGCCTACCTGCCATTGGAACAGTGGAAACTCGACGGATACGTCCAGATTGGCCGCACGCCGGAGTCTTACTACACCGAATTCCAAACGACGGACACCATCAAATACTATCTGGCCGAAAGGGACAAATACCGCAAGGAAGTGGAGGACCTGTCGGTGCAGTTCTACCGTTTCTGGTACGACGATGCGGTGATGGACTACCTCAACAAAGTGAAGGACTCCATCCGCAATCATCCAGACGAGGGGCTCACTCTCGACAACGACCTCGTGTCGGCGGTCATGGGCACCGGCACCCAGCTTTGGTGGCGCTGGATAGACGTGAACAACGACGTGAGCCGTTACTCCTGCTACATGTTTGAGAAGCCGCAATTCGCCGAAGCGCTGCGCGTGCTCCGCACCGGCGATGTCGATAGCGCAGTGGCCATGGTCAGGAGACAAATCGACACCACCGACAACAGCCGCGCGAACCTCGAATGGATTTCCCTGTACCGCAAACTGAAGGAACTGAACCTCGGCACCAAGGATGACGGACAACTCAGCAACTACACCCGCCTCCTGTACGAAAACCACTACAACCCAGATGCGGCAGTTGAATACATCCTCGACCTGAGAGGCAACCTGCGTTACAACCTCGCGGACTCTATCGCTCAAATTGAACGGCCCAAGAACCGCAACCCACGCTTCTCCACCGTCTTCCAGCCTTCACCCGCGCAGTATATGGCACCATTGGACAAGGCCATGCTGAAATCCACTGCCGAAATGCAGCTGAACGCGAGCCAGAAGTCCTACCACGATTATCCGCACTACAAGACGCTGGGCAACCTCTACTGGCTACAGAAAAACCTCTACGCCGTCTATAGCCTTTTAGAAGACAGCGTGTCGGCCACCCACACGATAGAGGCCTCCAAGACCGACCTGAAGCAATATCTGAAGCATTATGAATCAGATTCTTACATTCACAACCAAGAGATTATCGACAACTATCGCCACATGCTGAATATGGTGAAGGATTTTCCGAAATATATCTCGGATTCCATCGTGTCTGAACTGTGCAACGGGATTTACAACGCCGCCAAGGCGAACTACGACCGAGACACCGCCAGCCTGTTCCAGAAACTACAGCTGGCCGAGACCGCCCTCGCCTGGCTGCAAGAGGCTCCGCAGATGGAGGGTGGCGAGAACCGCCGGCTGGAGATTATCCGGCAACTCAACGACGTGGCGACCAGCCTGTCAAAGGACTTCCCGGACCTCTTCACACTGCAGAACGTGCAGGTCGCCTCGCAGTTGCTCGCCTCCTGCCTGATGCTGCAGTGCGACAATGAAAAGACCTTGGAGGCCTTCCGCCGCTACGAGCGCAGCTTCGACGCCGTGAACGCCCTCTACCCCGGGACTTTCGTCAGGACCTACCAGCGCTTCAATGCCATGGTTGACGGCTATCTGACTGCCAGCCAGCAGTTCATACTCACTGATGAATTCACCGATTTCACCGACCGGCTGCTGCGCATCCAGACCGGAAACGACCCGCAGAAGTTCCTCGTGAGCAAGGCCGAATACGCCAACGGACTGGCCGAGTCGCTCTACAAGGAGGAGGCCTACGACGAGGCCGTGGGCTATTATATGCAGGCTTGCGAGTTTTATGAAAAAGCCATCCCGAACGACCCCGACCTGTGGGAGCCCTACCTGCGCAACTACCTGCAAATGGGCGATGCGCACCTCTACCAGAACCAATACGACAAAGCGGTGATGACCTACCAGAAAATCCTCGACTTCGAGTCGCAAATCCCCACCAGCGTGATGCCGCAGTATATCCGCATGAAGGGCAACGTGCACTACTACATCGGCGACGTGCGCAAGGCCACCGGCGACATGACCGCCGCCGAAAAGGAGTACAAGCAGGCCGAAAAACTCTTCAAGAAGGCAGTGGCCTTGGGCTACACGGATGCCAACGCCTCAATGGGCGAGATGTACTGGGGCAAAGCCGTGGTGGCCGCCCAGAACAAGGATCTCAAGAAGTGCCGCCAGATGGTGGAGAAGTCGGTGGCCTGCTACGAAGGCACCGATCTCCGCATACCGCTGAAAACCTATGAGCGCGCCAAGTCCATCATGGGCGACTTCTACAAGGAGGAGAAGAATGTCGCCGGCTACTACCGCACCATCGCCGGTCTTACCGACTATTACCGCAAGTTCTATGAATACGGCGGCGACTATGCCGTGGGACTGGTGCAGAATGCGGAAATCATGCTCGGCAGCGAAAACATCTCCAAGGAGGAGGCCCTGACTTACGCCCACGACATCACCAACGGCATCATCGAGCTGAACGATGCCGGCGAGGAGGTGGACCTCCCCTACTTGCGCAGCCTGTTCAACCTCGCCCGCGTCTATGTCGATAACGACTCCGTGCAGCAGGCCATCGACCTCTACAAAGACTGCCTGAACATCAACGAGTTCATGTTCAAAGACACGGCTATGAGCACCTACCAGGGGAACATGGCCGAGGTCTATTCGAAGCTGGCATCCTGCTACGAGATGATGGCCGAGGAGGTGGACACCGCCCATTCCGAGAACTGGTACTACCGCGCCATCGACACCCGCGACACCCTCATCGACCTGATGAAGGAACTCAACAACGACGGCGACGTGAACCTGACCTACCGCACCGCCGTGCAGTACCGCAACAACGGCGCCCTCTTCTACAAACTCGACATGGTCCCATCTGCACAAGACTACTTCGACAAATCCAACGAGCTGCTGCTGATGCTCTACAACAGCGAGTACAAGGCCGAAGTGGAGGACGACATCATCCAAAATTACTTCCTCAAGGGGGTGGTCTATCAGGAGGTCAACAACGAGGAGAAGGCCATCCAGAACCTCCGCACGGCCATCGAATACGGTGAGAAGATTGAGTCCGGCGAAGTCTCCGCTGCCTACGTTGCCGCCCTCGCCCAGCTCATCGAGATCCTCGGAAAGGACAAGGCCGCCAACGCCGCCGAGATTGCCAAACTCACCAAGCAGTTGAAGGAGCAGTCGAAGAAGCTGAAATAAGGGATTCTGGCCTTGCAGTTCTGAAAACAGAAGTTGTCCACGCTCAGTGATTGTGGGAGTCTTGGCGCGATGACAAACTTTTACCGCTCCAACACCTTCCAGTCTTGAATCTTACGGGTTTCAGAGGAGAAGTTCACTCCGATCTTGTAGAGCTTGCGCGGGTCGTGGGCGAACGGCGCGGCGTATTGCCTCTCTTCGATCTGCGCCAGCGCCTCTTCGACGGATTTGTCTAACTTGAACTCGAACAGGTAGATATAGTCGGCGGTCTGCACCACCATGTCCATGCGGCCGTCGGAAGTGTGCCGCTCGGTCTCCGTGTAGAAGCCCACCATCTTGAAGATGAGCGCGACGGCGTTGTGGAAGTAGAGCTCCGCGTCACCCGCTATCTGGTAGTCTTGTCCGGCGAATAATGTCTCCAGCCGTTTCATGAAC
>JAFXPL010000123.1 GCA_017527945.1 Bacteroidales bacterium
CAGGAAGAAGAAATCGGGGGATTTTCTGGTTGCAAAGATACAACTTTTAGAAATATTTCTTCGGAATATGAAAATAATTACTATTTTTGCACTCTATAAACATAAAGAACAATAGAAGATGTGCACATATAATATCACAGTGGATGAGAATATGTTAGAACAGCTTTATCCAAATGTTGGCAGAGAAATGTTCGGTGAACTGTTGCAAAAGTGGGTTGATGATATGATGTCTGACGCCACTCCTGTGGCAGCCAGCCGAGTTTCTCCTAACGCTCACACATACGAAGAGATGAAGACGGCTCTTCACGAGCGCATTGAAAAGATTGAGGCCGGTGAAGCCACCTTCCACACCAACGAAGAGGTGTTCTCAAGCATCCGTATTTAATCCCGAACCGATTGGAAAAGGTATTGGGGTCGGAATAGTAGCGGATTCCACACGTGCCGCTGGCACGAACCCCCTAATAACCCCACACGCGCAATGCGGGGCGGATGATGCGCGGGAGGGGCGGCGTGTCGGAGACACGCAAAAGACAAATGATACGATTTTATGATTTTTTCCATTAAAGTGCAGAAGATGTTTTTAGTTATAACTAAAATCCAATATGTTTTTTTTGTATTTTTGCCGCGTAAAAATATACTCTAATGAAAAGAACAGCGAAGATAAAAACGATTGCGATGTCCGATAACGTGGGGCTATACTCAATACTTTTTGAGCCCAATCAAGAGACAGAGTTTCGAAGATTCCTTTCGAAATTCAAAGACAATTCCACGCTCAACAAAGATTACCGGGCGATAATAAACGCTATTGCCAGGATTATTGCCAACGGTGCTTTGGAGAGGTACTTCAGACCTGAAGGAAAAATGAATGACAATCTGGCTGCATTATCCATTGATTCCAGACGTTTACGACTGTATTGTTTGCGCATTTCCGACCAAATACTGATAATGGGCAATGGCGGGGAAAAGAGCACAAGAACTTACGAGGAATGTGCCGAACTCAGTGGGTATGTTATGGACTTGCAAAAGTTTGATGAATTGCTGAAACAAGCCCAGGAAGAGGGTGACATATCCATTGAACGAAACTTGATTACAGGCATAGAAGAAACATCATTTGAATTATGAGAACCATATACGATGATTTGTTGCAGGAGGAACTCTCCAAGATAACCCCGTTGCAGCGGGCCACATTCCGGCTTTCCGATTCCATTGCGGAAAGAATGGAGCAAATCATGAAGAATAAGGGAATATCGAAAAAGCAACTTTCGGAACTGACTCGAAGGAGACCGTCAGAAGTCACCAAATGGCTGAGCGGAAGCCACAATTTCACCTGCAAAACCATTGCGCTGATTTCGATGGCGTTAGGGGAGGAGTTGGTGAGCGTTACGCAAGTTGCGCGATGAAAGCGGTTGCGTGTCTCCGACACGCTCGTACACGCGCATCGTCCGCATACCCCACACGGCACTCACTTCGTTCGTTTCGTGTGGGGTTACTAAAATATCGTGTCTCCGACACGAGGAGAGGCGTTGGACAGAATATGGGCATGGCCATTATCCGGCGTGACGGTTGTCCCTTGCGGATTCCGCCCCGTGCCGACATGGGTTCTCCGTCACCACGCCACATAAATATAATAGAGGTGATTGTCCACAACCACCTCTACTAATCTGTTGGCTATGAAGGTCTATGAAATAGTGAACCGGCAATAGCAATCCGCCTCATACATGATATGATCGTAAGAATCGTAGTGAGTGTAGGTATGGACCCTCACCGAATTATATCCCCAGGAAATGTCGTATTCATTACCTGGATAACCGAGTCCGAGACCACCGTTGGAGTTAGGGTAAAAATAAGGCTCAAAAAGCCAGTACTGTTGGCTCGACGGACGATATTCGACGTTAACAGTATATGTCCAGTTTGTATTGCTCGGATATGCTTGGTAATTGCCCATCACCACATAATTGGCGACAAATTGCTTGCGGTAATTACCGTTGGAGGTGACTTCCCAGTCTGAGATGTCATGTCCGAGATGATCTGTGACGGTAGAGGAACCGCCTCCACCTCCGCCTCCGCCTCCAGAAGGCATATCATAGTCGGAAAGATCAAGGTAGAATGAGTTTGTCTTTGTCGTGGCGGCATTGTCATTGTTAATCGTGAAATAGGAATCGTAAGAGCCTGATTTATCCACAAATGTTGATGTTCCATTAGGCCAATTTACAGTTCCATAAACACGCACTTTGAGCTTGTAATGACCTTTTTCGAGAATTGAATGGTCGTAAAAATGATTGTCCCAACTATACATTCCATTAACTGTGATATTGTGGCTGAAACTGGCGACCCTATGGCCTGCATCATCATCAACCAATATTTCGATATCAAAGTTTTCCCCGTCGGGGATAACACCCCAATCGAAATCCAATTTGGTATCAAAACTCACAGCATAATCTTTGTTGCAGCTCGTGAAAAACATTCCAAAAATAAGAATCAGAAGTGGGAGTGTCGTTCGCTTGAGTGTTTTTTTCATAATCATAGGATTTAAACTAATCAAAATAATAAAAATGGTCAGAAGCTGCAACAGCATATTCCGTTATTTTGTAATCGTAATTTCTTACGGAATATCCATAGCACTCAGAGTCAGTATTTCTTTTAGCAGGGCCAACAGCATAATTAAAGTTGTAAGAAGATGAGTTGAGCCAAATTTTCCCAGTCTCTTTGTTCGTCCATTTGTACATAGTCTTGGACGAAGAGCTTGCGTTGCCGGAAGAAGTCACCGAAATCACTTTCACGGAGGTGGATTTTATGTCGTACAAATCCGTTCTGTCTGTTGAAGAACTGCCGCCGCTTCCGCCGCTTCCACCTTGTTGTTCAGTCCCGCTTGAGCTATAGTCGGAATCCTCGCAATTGGAAAAGGATAGGCAGAGGAATACCGATATAACAAAAATCGTTAGTAATTTTTCAAAATTTGCCATAATTCAAAATTTTTATAGTGATTATTAAGTGATTGTGCCACATTTCATATAAAATCAGGTTACGCACACAAAAAAAACGTGGCACTTTTTCGCCTTCATTGTTTATTCTGAGGTCTTGGACTACCTTAATCTACCCAATTACAACGAGTAAAGCCCACGCCTTGAGGCGGGAGCGCCGTTGCTTTACCCTGGGAGATAATTTGAAAGTGTCGAAGTTTCAAAGCATCCAGTGTACAAGCTACTTTGCTTTTTCCTATTCTATGGTGTGCATAACGGAATTATGCGGTTCTGCTCATAGGCGATTTGTTTCGTCACTACTTATTTTCTTTTTGTCAAAAATTTCAGGTGCAAAAGTACTAAAAATTCTGCTCTATTAAATTTTTTCTTCCCACTTATCCCAATCTGTTTCCTCCAAATATTGGGAAATCTGTTCTTTTAGTTCAACAAGATTCTTCGTGGCGACTTCCCAAACTACTATGTCATCAATTTGGAAATACTCATGGACAATATAATTTCGCATACCTTTCACTTTTTTCCAGTCTTTCCTTGTCTCTACGCGGTTCTCTCATAAACCAATTTTCTATCTTGTTCTACACTTTTTCGGGCAAAAGGGGCCAATGACCGCTCTGTCACCAAATCCACATTTCGGCCTAAAAGTTCCTTTAACTCCTCATACATGCCGAAAAAATCCATACCCACAGTCTGGGAGTGGTCCAACACGATGAGAATATCAACATCGCTTTGGGATGTTTCCTCTCCACGGGCGAATGAACCAAACAACCAAGCTTTCAAAACTGGTTTTGTTTTGAAGTACTCCGCTAACATGTTCGACATCATTTCGGTACTCATAATCAGAATGCTTTTTCAACCCGCAAAGATACAACTTTTTCTATATGCCCGTCCCCTGGTCAAAGTTCAAAGTTCAAAATTCAAGGTTCAAAGTTCAGCGACAGTTGCTTCTCCTTCGCAGCCAGTTTTTGTTCGGTCTTGGAGACCAGCAAGGGACGGAGCCGCTCGGGGCGCAGCTCGTTGATGCCGGCGACCTGCTGCCCGAACTCGGAGGCGAGCTCGTGGCAGGTGATGAAATACTTCGCCTTCTTCATCACTACGCCCATTTTCTTGAGGTCGAAGGAGGTCAACCGGTTGAAACGGCGGGAGTTGACGATAAGCCACGCCGACTTGGTGCCGAGACCGGGTACGCGGAGCAGCATCTCGTAATCCGCTGTGTTGATATCCACGGGGAAGACTTCGGGATGCCGCAGCGCCCACGCCAACTTCGGGTCCACCTCCAAGTCGAGGTTCGGGTTTGCGTCATCCACGATCTCCTCCACCTTGAAATGGTAGAAACGCAGCAGCCAGTCGGCCTGGTAGAGGCGGTTCTCGCGCACGAGCGGCGGCTGCTTCAGCACCGGCAGGCGCGAATCGAAGGTGTTGACGCTCACGTAACCCGAGTAATAGACGCGGCGCATCGAGGGCTGGCCGTAGAGCAGCGACGACATCGTGAGGATCTCGCGGTCGGAATCCAGGGTCGCCCCCACGATCATCTGGGTCGATTGCCCGGCGGGCACGAAGCGGGGCGCGTGGCGGTAATGCTTGCGGTCTTCCTTGTTCTCAAGCACACCCTGGTGGATGAGCTGCATGGGCTGGAAGACACTGCGGTGGTCCTTCTCCGGCGCGAGCATCTTCAGCGACTCCTCGCGCGGAATCTCGATGTTCACGCTCATACGGTCGGCGTAAAGCCCTGCCTCGTGAAGCAGCTCCTGCGACGCGCCCGGGATGGCCTTCAGGTGGATGTAGCCGTTGAAGCGATGCACCAGGCGCAGGTCGCGCACGATGGCGGTAAGCCGCTCCATCGTGTAGTCGGGATTGCGCACCACCCCACTGGAGAGAAACAGCCCCTCGATGTAGTTGCGACGGTAGAACTCCATCGTAATCGCCTCCAACTCACTGACACTCAGCGTGGCCCGCTTAATATCATTGCTGCGGCGGTTCACGCAGTAGGCGCAGTCGTACATGCAATAGTTGGTCAGCATGATTTTCAGCAGCGAGACGCATCGTCCGTCGTCGGCAAACGTGTGGCAGATGCCCACGCCGCCCACGGTGTTGCCCACCATGCCCTTCTTGCCACCGCGCACGGTGCCGCTCGACGAGCACGAGACATCGTACTTCGCCGACTCCGTCAGGACACGAAGCTTCTCCATTGTCTTATCCGTCAGCATTTTACAAAATAATTTCGCTTCAAACCATTGTCTATGAACAAACTATCCTACCAGCCTTCGACAAAAGGTCGGCTGCAAACATACAAAAAAGAATCCAACTTTGACACAAAAAAGCGATTTCCTTCCGAAATTGTGCCCCAACAAGGAACATTTTCCGTGTAAAAAAGCCCTCCTTCACCCTACAAATCACAAAAAAGAGTAACGTAATAAACTCAAAATCAGTCAATTGAAAAATATTGCGTATTTTTTACGCAAAATAGCCGAACATATCATAAAAACAGTATTTTTGCGTAGAATTTACGCATTATAAAAAAGAGAAAATAAACAGACAAAAATGAACGAAGGGAATACATATATATATAAGTACCCTCATCCAGCGGTCGCGACGGACTGTGTGGTGTTCGGGTTCAACGGGAAAGAGCTGGAGATCCTGCTCATCAAGCGCGGCATCGAGCCGTTCAAGGGAATGTGGGCGTTTCCAGGCGGTTTCATGCGGATGGACGAGACGGCCGAGGAGTGCGCCCTTCGGGAGCTGACGGAGGAGACAAAACTCAGCATACAATCGCTCAAGCAGTTAGGAGCGTTCACGGGGGTACACCGCGACCCACGCGAGCGAGTGGTCACCATCGCCTTCTATGCTTTGGTGCGCCCTTCAGAGGTGATCGGCGGCGACGACGCGAGCCACGCCGAATGGTTCCCCCTTGACGACGCGCCTCCCCTCGCCTTCGACCACGACTATATCCTGCGGAAAGCCCAGCAGCAGCTGCGCAAGGACATCCATTTCGAGCCCGTCGGCTTCGAACTCCTCAACACCGCCTTCACCATGTCGGAGCTGCAACGGCTCTACGAGGCCATCCTCGGCGTGCGCTTCGACCGCCGAAACTTCGAGAAGAAAATGCTGCAAACCGGCATCCTGGAAATGTTCGACGAGACCACGAAAGAACTCCCGCCTGACCTCTTTGACGACATCGTGAAAATCCCTGACTTTGACACAAACGAATCAGAGGAAACCGTCATTTCGTCTTATGGGCTGAGCGAGTGCCGCGAAATCACCCCACGCATGGCCTGCGAGCCAGCGTCGCCTTATTACGGTCCCAACAAAGAGCTGCGACACATGGACATCGATGCGCTGTTCAGCTCCTTAGCAGCTGAAGAAGAGCCCGCACCAGCCGAAAAGGAGCCCGCACCGAAGAAAAAGCCCGGTCGGAAGGGACGCAGGTTCTGCTTCAACAAGGACGAATACGACCGCTTCAAGCGGGGCAACAACTTCAAACTGGAATTCTGACATCATCAATTCAATCTTTATCATCAATTCATTTTTTCATCAATTCAAAACATTAATGCTATGATTTTCAAAAAGTTCAAGAAGCAAAAACCCATCGAGGAACCTGCCATTCCCATGGAAAACAACGCCAAAACGACCTCCGACAGACTAAAGGTCTATAACCTCATCATCCTCGACAAGAGCGGCTCCATGGGAAGCATCGCCGACGCCGCCATCTCGGGATTCAACGAGACCGTCGGCGGAATCCGTTCGGCGCAACAGCAGTTCCGCGACACGCAGGAACATTATGTGTCGTTGTTTGTCTTCTGCGACTGCGACAAGCACTACATCTATGAAAACGTACCCGTGAATGAAGTGAAAACGTTGACTTCCAAGGAGTACCAACCCTGCTGCTGCACCCCGCTGTACGATGCCATGGGGATTTCCCTGAACCAGCTGCTACACAAGATTCAGACAGACAAGAACGCCACTGCCGCCGTCACCGTCATCACCGACGGCATGGAAAATGCCTCGCACGAGTATTCCGGCGCAAGCATCAAGGCCCTGGTTGACAAGCTGAAGGAGCAGGAGGGCTGGAACTTCGCCTACATCGGCACCAACCAGGACGTGGACGCGGTGGCCGCCGACCTATCCATCAGCAACACGATGTATTTCAACGATGACAAGGAGGGCATGGTCAAAGCCTGGGAGAACGAACGGAAGGCCAAACGGGCGATGTTCAGCCGTATGAACGAAGACGCGTGTGTTTCTGCGCACATGGCCATCAGCGAGATAAAAAGCTACCGCGCAAAACGTAACCGGGAGGAACGCAACTACCGCCATCTCGACGAATTCCGCGACCGCATCACCCCTAAAGGCATCCACGACCTGCAGCCCGGCGAGATTTTCGTGTTCGGCAGCAATTTGGAAGGCATGCACGGGGGCGGCGCGGCGCGCACGGCGATGGAGCGTTTCGGCGCGATGATAGGCCAGGGAGTCGGCCTGCAGGGACAGAGCTATGCCATCCCCACCATGCAAGGCGGCGTGGAGACCATCAGGCCCTACGTGGACGAGTTCCTCCGCTTCGCCGACTGCCACCGAGAGCTCACCTTCCTGGTGACCCGCATCGGCTGCGGCATCGCCGGCTTCCGCGACGAGGAAATCGCCCCGCTCTTCGCCCGCGCCATCCACCTCCCCAACATCCACCTGCCACTCAGTTTCTGGAAAGAGCTCGTCCAATACGACGACTAAACGCCCTAAACTTTCTAAACTCACTATACCAAAATTTTTGTATATTTGCAGGTTTTTATCGAAAAAGTAAAACCATTAAGAATGAGTGAGTTAGAAAATAAGACTGTGAACGAAGAAAGCTATGGCGCGGGAAACATCCAAGTGTTGGAAGGACTTGAGGCCGTGCGGAAGCGTCCCGCCATGTACATCGGCGACGTCAGCGACCGCGGCCTGCACCACCTGGTGAACGAGGTGGTGGACAACTCCATCGACGAGGCCCTCGCCGGATACTGCGACAACATCGAAGTCAAGATACTGGAAGGCAACGCCATCAGCGTGCTCGACAACGGGCGCGGCATCCCCACCGACATGCACCCGAAGGAGAAGCGCTCCGCCCTGGAGGTCGTCATGACCGTGCTGCACGCCGGCGGCAAGTTCAACAAGGATTCCTACAAAGTGTCGGGCGGCCTGCACGGCGTCGGCGTCTCCTGCGTGAACGCCCTCTCCAAGCACCTCACCGCCGAGGTCTTCCGCGAAGGCAAGCACTTCATGCAGGAGTACGAGTACGGCAAGCCCCTCTACCCGGTGAAGGTCGTCGGCGAGAGCGACTACCGCGGCACCAAGGTCACCTTCCAGCCCGACGACACCATCTTCCACACCACCGTCTATGAGTTCGACCGCCTCGCACACCGCCTCAAGGAGCTGGCCTACCTGAACAAGGGCATCCACATCTCCATCGAGGACCTGCGCAAGACCGATGAGAACGGCAACCACCCCAAGGAGGTCTATTACTCCGAGAACGGCCTGCGCGACTTCATCATGCACCTCGACGAGGGCCGCACCAAGATCACCTCGCAGCCCATCTACATCGAGGGCGAGCGTCAGGGCGTGCCCGTGGAGGTCGCCATGCAGTACAACGACTCCTTCACCGAGAACATACACTCCTACGTCAACAACATCAACACCATCGAGGGCGGCACGCACCTCACCGGCTTCCGGCAGGCGCTCACCCGCACCCTCAAGAAGTACGCCGACGACAACAAGCTGCTCGACAAGCTGGAAAAGGCCAAGATAGAGATCTCCGGCGACGACTTCCGCGAGGGCCTCACCGCCATCATCTCCGTGAAAGTGGCCGAGCCGCAGTTCGAAGGACAGACCAAAACCAAGCTCGGCAACAGCGAGATCGCTGGCGTGGTGAACCAGATGGTGGGCGAGATGCTGACCAACTACCTGGAGGAGAACCCCAAGGACGCCAAGTCCATCGTCGATAAGGTGGTGTTGGCCGCCCAGGCGCGCCACGCCGCCCGCAAGGCCCGCGAACTCGTGCAGCGCAAGACCGCCTTCAGCGGGTCGGGACTGCCCGGCAAGCTGGCCGATTGCTCCTCGAAGGACCCCGCCAAGTGCGAGCTCTTCCTCGTGGAGGGCGACTCCGCAGGCGGCACCGCCAAGCAGGGCCGCGACAGCCACTTCCAGGCCATCCTGCCCCTGCGCGGCAAGATCCTCAACGTGGAGAAAGCCATGCAGCACCGCGTCTTCGAAAGCGAGGAAATCAAGAACATCTACACCGCCCTCGGCGTCACCATCGGCACAGAGGACGACAGCAAGGCACTCAACATCTCCAAACTGCGCTACCACAAGGTCATCATCATGACCGATGCCGATGTTGACGGCAGCCACATCGCCGCCCTGATCCTCACCTTCTTTTTCCGCTTCATGCGCGAGCTCATCGAGCAGGGACACGTCTATCTCGCCACCCCGCCGCTCTACGGCGTGAAGAAAGGCGACAAACTGCAGTACGCCTGGACCGACGAACAGCGCGACCAACTCACCGCAGAGGCTTCCGCCGGCGGCCGCAAAGTGCACGTGCAACGCTACAAAGGTCTCGGTGAAATGAAGGACGACCAACTGTGGGACACCACCATGGACCCCGCACAGCGCATGCTCCGCCAGGTCACCATCGAGAACGCCGCCGAAGCCGACCGCATCTTCTCCATGCTCATGGGCGACGAAGTGCCCCCGCGCCGCGAGTTCATCGAACAGAACGCCACCTACGCCAACATTGACGCATAGTCAAATGCTGAATTATGAATGCTGAATGCTGAATAAATAAACGAAAAGCCCCAATCACTAAATGTAATTCCTTAAGCAGCCTCGAAGAGGCAAAACGCACGAAGTGCAATTAACCCCACACAAGCGAAGCGCAGTGTGGGGCTTGACGCAAAAAAACGGACTGCGGGAAGCGATAAGGATATAGCAACGTAATCCGAGTCACGGGACATAAAAACCAAGACCATCATGGAAGAGAAACAAGCCAACACCGTCGAAGCCGGCCAGGAGCAGCCCATCCCGGCACCCGTCATCGCATTCAAGAACGTGAACATCGCCCACCGGAAGCTGCGGGTGCTCTCCGGCATTACCTTCACCATCCGGCAAGGCGAGTTCGTCTATCTGATCGGCAAAACCGGCACCGGCAAATCCTCCATCCTGCAGACCCTCATTGGCGAGCTCAAGCCCGAGGGCGAGGAGGCCACAATGATAGGCTACGACCTGCTGAAGCTCAAGACCAAGCAGATCCCCGAGATGCGGAAGAAGATCGGCGTGGTGTTCCAGGACTACCAGCTCCTGCAAGACCGCACGGTCATCGACAACCTCATGTTCGTGCTCCGCGCCACTCAGTGGAAAGACAAACATGCCATGCTCAACCGATGCGAAGAGGTGCTCAGCATGGTGGGTTTGGAGACCAAGGACTTCAAACTGCCTTCCCAGCTCTCCGGCGGCGAACAACAGCGCGTCTGCATCGCCCGGGCCTTGCTCAACACCCCCGACCTCATCCTCGCCGATGAGCCCACCGGTAACCTCGACCCCATCACCGCCGAGGAAATCTTCCAAGTGTTCCACCACATCAACCAAACCGGCACCACCGTCCTCATGGCCACCCACAACTTCCAACTCATCGACAAGTTCCCCTCCCGCGCAATCTGCATCGAAGACGGAAAACTCATCGACTCCATGGTGTGATTTAGTTCAAAATTCAAAGTTCAAAGTTCAAAGTTCAGGGTTCTGAGTCTGAAAAACGAAAAGCAGGCCGAGAAGATGCTCTCCGTATTAATCCCAACATACAATGTGAACGTGCATCCGTTAGTGTCGGAGTTGCAGACGCAACTGGCAAACGGCAAGATCGCGTACGAAATCGTCATCGCGGATGACGCCTCGTCAGACATGTCGGTACGCTACCACAACGCGCTGTTAGCCGATCAGGACAACGTCCGATACATCCAACATGACGAAAACATCGGCCGTTCCCGAATCCGCAACAATCTCGCCGACGCCGCCGCCTATCCCACCCTCCTTTTCATGGACTGCGATGCCCGAGTCAAAAAGAACGACTACATTGCGACATATCTTCGTTTTTTGGACGAAAAAAAAATCCTGGGCACCAATTTCATCGTTCTCGGCGGACTCAGCTACCGGGAAATGCGCCCTGAAAAGGCCAAACTGCTGCGCTACCGCTACGGCATCAAACGGGAAGTGCGGTCAGCTGAGGAACGGAATCTGGAACCTTACAAAGCATTCACCCCCTTCAACATGTTGGCTGCCAAAACCGTGTTCCAGAAATGCCGGTTCGAGGAGTGCCTGAAGCAATATGGTTACGAGGACGCTTTTTTCGGCATCGAGTTAGAGAAATGCGGCATTCCCGTCTATCACATCGACAACGAACTCTACCATGAAGGCATCGACACAAACGAATTGCTTTTAGACAAAGTGGCCGCCGGTGTCGCCAACCTCGTGAAACTGCAAAAAGACCATAAAGTGGACGAAAAATTCTTGAGTATAAGCAAATTGTTATCCACATACGAGCGATTGAGCCAGAATACGGCCGGCAAATTCGCCTTGTCGATACTGGCTAAAATCAAACAGCCCTTGAGGAACATCGCATCATCGTATAACAGCTTGATATTCTTGGATTTATACAAACTCGCCGTCATGCAAAACCTTCTAACCTCCTAAACCTCCTAATCTTTTCTAAACCTCCTAATCTTTTCTAAACCTCCTAAACAAAAAAAATTATACTTTTGCATTTTCATTCAAATCAAAATTAAACAACTATGGGTTTCATCAAAGAATTTAAGGAATTTGCGTTGAAAGGCAACGTAATGGACATGGCCATCGGTGTAATCATCGGCGGCGCGTTCGGAAAAATCGTCACCTCTTTAGTGAACGACATTCTCATGCCGCTCGTGGGTGCTTTGATCGGCAACGTCAACTTCACGACACTGTCGGCCACGCTTCGCGCCCCGAAGCTCAACGAGGCCGGCGAGGTGGTCAAAGAGGCCGTCACCCTGAACTACGGCAACTTCATTCAGGTGACCATCGACTTCCTGATTGTGGCGCTGTGCATCTTCGCCGTGATCAAGCTGATCAACAAGGCCACCAGCTTGGTGAAGAAACAAGAGGAAGAGGCTCCCGCCCCGGCTCCGGAACCGTCTGCCGAAGAGAAGCTGCTCACCGAAATCCGCGATTTACTCAAAACGAAGTAATTCGTTGAGCGTTTCTGCTTTCTTTGGTAAGCCCGAACCCTTACGTTCGGGCTTTTGTTTTGTCCTTGGTTCCCAATTAATTTTACACCTTTCCTCTGAAATTGTAGAGACGCGCCATAGCACGTCTCTACAATTTCATTTGTCCGTGTGTATTCGTAATTTATGTACATTTGCGCCCGAGAAAAAAGGCGTTTGAAAAGGATATAATGCACTGTAAAACAGCGAAATACAAAAATCTTCTGCTCGTATGGATGCTCGTTGCGGGAACCCTGTCGGCTATGGCGCAGGAAGACAAGCCCGTGCACCCCGCCATCGACTCTGCCATGGCCATCTCGCCCGACTACCTGCCCACCCGCCACGCCAATCTTCCCACAAATGACTTTAACCCACTGACCTACAAAACGATAGACACGACACTTTACCATATTTCCGAATTCGATCCCCTGTTGGAAATCTCCAACCTCTACCAGTCGCTCGGCATCAACGGGCAGGCGCACAAACGCATGATTTTCGACATCGACCACACGATGGGATTCCATGGGATCACCCTCCCCTACCCGCTCTATTTCAAACGGATGGAAGACCTCCAGATCTACGACCTGAAGACTTCCTACACCGACCTGAGTTTCATCTACAGCGTGCTGAAGACCTTCTCGCTGCACGCCACGCATGCGCAGCATGTGCGCCAGGCCGACTTCGTGGTCAACCTCGACGGGGCCAGCAACCCCGGCTACTTCCTCCACCAGGGCATCAACCGCACAAGCCTCAGCGCCATCGCCCGCTACGAGACCCCGAACCGGCTCTACGGCATGTTGCTCGCCTACGCCTTCAACCACGGGAAATATGCCGAGAACGGCGGCTTGGAGAACAGCCTCGACTTCACCGACCGCAACCCTCGCACCGACTCCACCATCACCTACGACCTCGAAAGCTTTCCGGTGATGTTCGCCAATGCGGCGACGCGCATCAACACCCATGCGCTCCAACTCACCAACTATCTGAACCTCAGGGACAACAAGGGCCATTACTTCGGCACCCTCACCCACACGTTCAACTTCGACTTCCTAAGCAGCCATTTCACTGACCATACCCTCAACAACCTCTTCTACCAGGACCGCTACTACTTCAACACCGACACCACCAACGACTCGCTTCGCTACTACACCATCGCCAACTCCCTGCAATGGTCGAACTACAGCCCAATCGACACCGTGAACGAGCAGTCCGCCTACTTCTTCCGGTTCGCGGGCGGGGTGCGTCACGAATACGCCAACACGCTCAGTCCGCACTACATCGGGAACAGCATGACCCTGTTCGCGCGTACCAACATCCGGCTCTTCAAAGTCTGGGACATTTACGGGGATTTCTCCTACAGTTTCTTCGGCTACACCCGCAACGACGCTCGGGCGCGCGCCGGATTCCGCTTCACCATCAACAAGGCGCACCGCAACTACCTTGGCTTGGAGGCGTCGTTCAACCGCTACGCCCCCGACTTCATCTTCAGTCATTACCTCGGCAACAACAACCAATGGGACCACGACTGGGCGAAGCAGAACATCTTCAAGGCAGGTGCCTACTGGACGATTTTCGACTACCGGGCCGGATTCAACTTCTACAACCTGGGCAGGCTCGTCTATCTGAACAGCCGCTTCGAGCCCGTGCAGCTGGAGAAAGCCGCGCAGGTCGTGCAGCTCACCCTCCACGCACCTGTCCGCACGAAATATTTCGCCCTCGACGCGGAACTCGCCCTGCAGCACTCCACCAACAAGGCCGTCACCGTGCCGCTCTTCGCCGGCAAGATGAGTGCCCTCTACACCTCCCGCATCTTCAAGAAACGGCTGCGCATCCAGGTGGGCGTTGACGTCTTCTACCACACCCTCTACTATGCCGACGGCTACAACCCGCTGCTGCACCAGTTTTACACGCAGGACGCCCTTCTCACCGGCAACTACCTCTATCTCAACGCGCACTTCGCCTTCCGCGTGAAGCGCATCTCCTTCTTCCTTCGCGGCGGCAACCTTCTCGCCGGACTCTTCAACTTCCGCTACATCACCACCCCTGGCTACCCCATGCAAGGCCGCAGCCTCGAACTCGGCATCAACTGGAAATTCTATGACTAACCGTAACACATACCCATTCTTCCAAAAAGGGCTGAAAGCCCGACCTATGTCAACCCAGGGTGAACGAAGTGAGCCCTGGGGGCATCAAACGAAAACGTAAGCAATATGGAATATAGAATCGAAAAAGACACCTTAGGCGAAATGCGCGTGGAGAGCGACAAGCTCTGGGGCGCGCAGACACAACGGGCCATGGAGAACTTCGAAATCGGAAAGAAGCACATGCCCATCGAAATCATCTACGGCATTGCGACCGCCAAGAAGGCGGCGGCGTTCGCCAATCACGACTGCGGCGTGCTGTCGGAAGAGAAGCGCGACCTTATCGTGCGCGTGTGCGACGAAATCACGTCCGGACAGTGGGACGACCAGTTCCCGCTGCACATCTGGCAGACGGGTTCCGGCACACAGACCAACATGAACGTCAACGAAGTGATTGCCCACCGCGCACAGCAGCTGCACGGCGGCCAGCTCACCGACTATCCGCTCTACGTGTCGCCAAACGACGACGTCAACAAGTCGCAGTCCACCAACGACATCTTCCCCACGGGCATGCGCATCGCCACGGCCAAGAGCATCATCACGCGCACGTTGCCCGCCATCGAGCGGATGATGGAGACCTACCGCGCCAAAGTCGCCGAATACGCCGACATCAAGAAGATCGGCCGCACGCACTTGATGGACGCCACCCCGCTGACCCTCGGCGAGGAGCTCTCCGGCCACCTCTCGCAGTTAGAGCACGGCTACGAGGTCATCCGCCAAAGCCTCAAGCACCTGATGGAGCTCCCCATCGGCGGCACCGCCGTTGGCAACGGCATCAACGCGCCCGAAGGCTACGACAAAACCGCGCTGAAGTACATCAACGAGTTCACCGGCTACGAATTCAGTAACTGCCCCAACAAGTTCGAGGCAATGGCCACCCACGACTCGCTGTGCGAGATGTCGGGGGCGTTCAAGCGCCTCGCCGTGTCGCTGATGAAGATCGCCAACGACTTCCGTCTGCTCAACTCAGGCCCGCGCTGCGGCATCGGCGAGGTGATCCTGCCCGCCAACGAGCCCGGATCCTCCATCATGCCCGGCAAGGTGAACCCCACGCAGTGCGAAGCCCTCTCGCAAGTCTGCTGCCAAGTCATCGGCAACGACGTCGCCATCACCACCGGCGCCATGCAGGGACATCTGCAGCTCAACGTCTTCATGCCGCTCATCGGCCGCAACCTGCTCCAGTCGTCACGACTGCTCGCCGACGTCATCAACTCCTTCAACGACCACTGTCTCAAAGGCATACAGCCCAACCGCGAACGCATCGCCATGCACCTGCACAACTCGCTGATGCTCGTCACGAAACTCAACCCGCACATCGGCTACTACAACGCTGCCAAAATCGCGCAGCACGCCCACGAAAACGGACTCACCCTCCGCGAGGCGGCCTTGGAACTGAAATTAGTCTCGGCCGAAGACTTCGACAAATGGATGAAACTTGACTAACCTCTATTCACCATTCACTATTCACTGATCACAAAAAAATGAAACAAGAAGAAACCGAACAAAAGGACATATTGAAAGACATCACCGACAAGGAATACGAATACGGTTTCGTGTCGGACATTGATATCGAGGATTTCCCGAAAGGGCTGAACGAGGACATCGTGCGGCGGATTTCGCAGCGCAAGGGCGAACCCGACTGGCTGCTGGAGTTCCGGCTGAAGGCTTATCGCTACTGGACCACCTTGGAGGAGCCCGACTGGGGACATCTCGACTTCGAGAAGCCTAACTATCAGGATATCCGGTATTTGGCCATCCCCAAGAAGAAGAAACAGCTCGCCTCCATGGACGAGGTCGATCCCGAGCTGGTCGATACGTTCAACAAACTGGGTATCAACCTCGAAGAGCAGAAAGTGCTGGCGGGCGTGGCTGTCGATGCGGTCATGGACTCCGTCTCCGTGAAGACCACCTTCTCCGACACGCTGAAGAAGTACGGCATCATCTTCTGCTCGTTCGGCGAGGCGGTGCGCGAGCATCCCGACTTGGTGCGGCAGTACCTCGGCACGGTGGTGCCCTACACCGACAACTTCTTCGCCGCCCTCAACTCGGCGGTCTTCAGCGAGGGGTCGTTCTGCTACATCCCCAAGGGGGTGCGCTGTCCCATCGAGCTTTCGACTTACTTCCGCATCAACGCGGCCAACACCGGCCAGTTCGAGCGCACGCTGCTCATCGCCGACGAGGGCGCGTACGTGAGCTACATGGAGGGCTGCACCGCCCCGCAGCGTGACGAAAACCAGCTGCACGCCGCCGTGGTGGAACTCATCGCCATCAAGGACGCGGAAATCAAGTACTCGACCGTCCAGAACTGGTACCCGGGCGACAAAAACGGCAAGGGCGGCATCTACAACCTCGTCACCAAGCGCGGTCTCTGCAAGGGCGCGAACTCCAAGATTTCGTGGACGCAGGTGGAGACCGGCTCGGCCGTCACGTGGAAGTACCCGGGCTGCATCCTCAAGGGCGACAACAGCGTGGGCGAGTTCTACTCCGTGGCCGTCACCAACAACTACCAGCAAGCCGACACCGGCACGAAGATGATCCACCTGGGCCGCAACACCCGCAGCCTGATCGTCTCCAAGGGCATCTCCGCGGGCCACAGCCAGAACAGCTACCGCGGACTCGTGCGGGTCGATAAGAACGCCGAGAACGCCCGCAACTTCTCGCAATGCGACTCACTGCTGATGGGCGACAAGTGCGGCGCGCACACCTGGCCCGACCTGCAGTGTGCGAACTCCAGTTCAGTGTTGGAGCACGAGGCCACCACCTCGAAGATCTCCGACGACCAGCTCTTCTACTGCCAGCAGCGCGGCATCGACCAGGAAAACGCCGTGAGCTTGATTGTCAATGGCTACGCCAAGGAGGTGCTCAGCAAACTGCCGATGGAGTTCGCCGTGGAGGCGCAGAAACTGCTGAGCCTGACGCTGTCGGGGAGCGTGGGGTGATTTCAATTAGGAATTAGAGAAAAAGAGTTAGGAGTTAAGAATTAGGATTGGTGTAGAGCGAGTGGATCGGAAAGCGGATCCTCGAGATGATGATGTGACAAACAATGTTTACTGTTCACTAAACAACAATCCCTATTCATTCGCGTTATCTGGACATAAACCAAACACACCGCTATGTCCAAAACCATCCCTGCAATTCTTTCCGTAATATTCTGTGTCACTGCCCCCCCATCCACTATTCACCAAAAAAAACGTATCTTTGCAAGTTGAAAATAGATTCGTTATGAAAAAAGAATTCAACGTCACCGGCAGCTGCAACCCTATAAAGCATTATATGGTCGATAAGGAATGCTGTAAAGTCGCTTGACGACCTGTCCGAGCTCATCACGACGTTCTGCGATGCAAGTCCCAAACCTGTTGTTCATCGTCGAGCTGAAAATCTGGCGCGGCGACAAGTACGAGAAACACGGCCGCGACCAACTCTCAAGCTATCTTGCCACACGCGGCATCGAGGAGGGGTATCTTGTGACGTTCGACTTCTCGAAGAACAAGGAAGACGTTGAGCCCCAGTGGATCGAATGGAACGGGAAGCGAATCTTCGAAGTGATTGCCTGACAAAAGGCAACTATTTGGCACAATATTTGCAACGTGAGAACCTGTCAAAAATCAAATATTATGCAGACAGGTAAAATTAATGTACAAACCGAGAATATCTTTCCCGTGATCAAGAAGTTCCTCTACTCTGATCACGAGATTTTCCTTAGGGAACTGATTTCCAACGCCGTAGATGCCACCCAAAAGCTCAAAACCCTTGTCAGCCTCGGCAAAGCCGACTGCGAATTGGGCGACCTCACCATCCAGGTGAAGGTCAACAAGGACGACAAGACCATCCATGTCATCGACCGCGGCATCGGCATGACCGCCGAGGAGGTGGACCGCTACATCAACCAGATCGCCTTCTCCGGCGCCGAAGACTTCCTCGCCAAATACAAGGGCAACGACGCCACCAGCATCATCGGCCACTTCGGACTCGGATTCTACTCCTCCTTCATGGTCGCCGACCGCGTGGATATCCTCACCAAATCCTACCAGAAGGACGCCCAGGCGGTGAAATGGAGCTGCGACGGCTCGCCCGACTTCACCCTCGAGGAGATCGACAAAGCCGACCGCGGCACCGAAATCGTGCTGCACGTGGAAGACAACGACCTGCAGGAATTCGTCAACGAGGACAAGCTGGTGGCACTGCTCAACAAGTACTGCCGCTTCCTGCCCGTGCCCATCCAATGCGGCATGAAGACCGAGTGGCGAAAACCCGAACCGAAACCCGAAGACGCTGAGAACAAAGACGAGAAGAAGGAAGAACCGAAGGAGGAGGCCGTGCAGGTGCCGCGCATCATCAACGACACCGACCCCATCTGGCAGAAACAACCCTCCACCCTATCCGACGAGGACTATAACAAGTTCTACCACGAACTCTACCCGATGTCGTTCGAGGAGCCGATGTTCCACATCCACCTGAACGTCGATTACCCCTTCAACCTCACCGGCGTGCTCTATTTCCCGAAAATCAAAAACCAACTCGACCTCAAGAAAAACCGGGTGCAACTCTATTGTAACCAAGTGTTTATCACGGATGAACTCGAAGGCATCGTGCCCGACTTCATGAACCTCCTGCACGGCGTCATCGACTCGCCCGACATCCCGCTGAACGTCTCCCGCTCCTACCTCCAGTCTGACAGCAACGTCAAGAAAATCTCCACCTACATCAGCAAGAAGGTGGCCGAGAAACTGGAACAGATGTTCAAGGAAAACCGCGAAGAATTCGAGAAAAAGTGGGACGATCTGAGCGTATTCCTCGAATATGGCTCCCTCACCGACGAGAAATTCTACGACAAAATCAAAGATTTCTTCCTCCTGAAAAACACCGAGGGCAAATATTTCACGATTGAAGAATACCGCAACATGGTGAGTGCACTGCAGACTGACAAAAACGGAAATATTGTCATGCTGTATGCCGCCAACGCCGATGACCAACATGTCTATATCGCCAACGCGAAAGAAAAGGGCTACGACGTGCTGCTGCTGAGCGGATTCCTCGACACACACTTCATCAATATGCTGGAGCAGAAACTCGAAAAGGTGCGCTTCACCCGCGTCGATGCCAACGTGGCCGACAAACTGATTGAGAAAGAAGAAGATGCCACGGTATCCAAACTTTCCGAAGACCAGCAGAAGCAACTGAAAGAGTTCTTCGAGAAGCAGGTGAACGCGCAGATGTTCACCCCCGAGGTGGCATCGCTGAGCGAAACAGATCTGCCCGTGACCGTCACTCAGAACGAGTTCATGCGGCGTTTCAAAGACATGGAAAAAGTCTCCGGCCAACAGGGCTTCTACGGCGGCTTCGACCACTACAACCTGGTCATCAACGGCAACCACCCGCTCGCCACGCGCATCCTCAACGAGAAAGACGAGGCCAAGCGGACGCAGCTCATCCAGCAGATGATTGACCTGGCCATGCTCTCGCAGAACATCCTCACCGGCGAAAAGCTGAGCGAGTTTGTGAAACGAAGCTACGAGCTACTGTAAACGATTCCTTGCCTATTCAAAAAAAAGCGTTCCCGAAAATTCGAGAACGCTTTTTTTTATCGCACCAACTTCACCGCCTCGGAAACAGGGATTTTATTCTCCCCTTTGAAAGCAATGATGAACGCATCGGGGTACTTTGCCTTCAATTCCGCCAGTATCTCCTTGGCACTCTGCAAGTTTTTCTCATTTCCCGCCGTGTATTTCCACAGTTTTCCTTCGTAGAAACGGTTGACATTCGGGATATTTTTGAAACGCTTGTCCGTCAACGAGATTTTTTCGGGAACGGCCATAAACTGCACCATAAAGCGCACTCCGTCGGGATCGACCACGGCATTCGCTATTGCGGTTTCCTCGTCAACCACTTTCTTATCTGGTTGACTATCAGCAACGCGATGATTGTTGTTATCATGACTTTGAGATTTTTGGTTTGACGGACTGTCGTTCTGATTTTGGTCTGCATCGGCCGGAGTGACATCCGGGAGGCTCATTTTATTGCCCGTGACCTGCGTATAGTAGGAGACGAAGGCGCGATAGACCGCATCGGCTACATTGGCCTTGTTTTTGTCGTTGTTAAGGTATTTCTCGTCATCGGGGTTGGAGAGGAAACCCATCTCGATGAGGATGCTGGGCATGGAGACCTTGTAGAGCACCCAGAATCCGGCCTGTTTCACGCCTCTGCTGAGCAGTTTCGTGGTGCCGACGAGGTTTTTCTGCACCTTGTCGGCCAGCAGGATGGAGTTCTGGAGATAGGCGGAGGAGTAGAGCGAGAAGAGGATGGCGGCTTCCGGCGAGCTGGGGTCGAACCCGTCGTAGTTGTCTTTGTAGTTGGCCTCCTTGAGCATGGCGGAGTTCTCGGCGCGGGCCACCGCCTGGTTGGCCTCGCTCTTGTGGAGGCCCATCACGTAGGTCTCCACGCCGTGCGCGGAATGGTTGTCGTTGGCATTGCAGTGGAAGGAGATGAACAGGTCGGCATGGTTCTCGTTTGCAATTTGCGCCCGGCGGTAGAGTTCCACGAAAACATCGGTCTTCCGCGTATATATCACCTTGACATTCGGGCAGTTTTCACTGATGAGCTTGCCTGTTTTCAGCGCCACGTCCAACACCACGTCCTTCTCCTTGGAGACAAGACCGTGGCAACCGGGATCTTTGCCGCCGTGCCCCGCATCAATCACCACTTTGAAGGTCTTGCCGTCTTTTTGGGCATTCAATGGCACCGCCAAAAAAATTATGAACAAATATACTAAGAAAAAAAATTTCGAGTTCATCCCTTTTCGATTTTTTGATTATCTTTGCTGATTTTTTCGCGCAAAATTAAAAATATTGACTTAAGGAATTACGGATTGATTAAAAAAATATACACATCGAATTTTTCATATTTCAGAGCGCTGTTTATGGCATTCATATTCAGCGTGTTGTGTATATACGTGTCCGCACAGGGCCGCAAGCCGAGGCGTCCGGCGCAGGTGCGCCCCGACAGTGCCGCCGCGACGGTCGTCATGCCGCCCTCCGCGTCGGTCGGCGACACCACGCGCCCCGTTTCTCCGAAAGTGATCTCCGCGAATGCCATCTCCTCGGTGGTGGAGTACAGCGCCAAGGATTCGGTGGTGAACGACCTGCAGAACCGGCGCACCTACCTGTTCGGCGGCGCGGTGGTGCGCTACGAGAACATGGAACTCAGTGCCGACTACATCGAGATCGATTTCTCCCACAACGAGCTGTATGCCTGCGGCGTGGCCGACTCCAACGGCGTGCTTCACGGCAACCCCGTCTTCACACAGGAGAGCGACAACTACCGGGCACGGGAAATCATGTACAACTTCACCACCAAGAAGGTCAAAATCTCGCATGTGATCACCACGCAGGACGACGGTTTCATCCACGGCGAGCAGGTGAAGAAGATGGGCGACAACGTGGCCTTCATCAAGCGCGGGAAATACACCACCTGCGAACTGGAGGACCCGCACTTCGAGATCGCATTCTCCAAGGCCAAGGTGATCCAGCACGACAAGATCCTCATCGGCCCGGCCTACCTGAGCTTCACCGGCGTGCCCACCCCGTTGGCCCTGCCCTTCGGTTTCTTCCCGCTGGACAGCAAGCACAAGTCGGGGTTGGTGATGCCCTCCATCGGCCAGGCCGGCTCGTTGGGATTCTACCTTCGCGACCTCGGCTTCTACTTCGCCATCAACGACAACATCGACCTTCTGCTCTCCGCCGACCTCTACACGCGCGGCAGCTGGGCCCTGAAGGCCAAGTCGAACTACGTTTATCGCTACAAATGCAACGGCGTGGTGGAAGTGGCCTTCGCCCGCTCGCTCACCGGCGACCGCATCGACACCGCCAACTTCAAGAAAAGCAACAACTACAAGATTTACTGGGACCACAAGCAAGACAGCAAGTCGCACCCGCGCACCCGCTTCAACGCCCACATCGACATGCAGAGCGCGAACTACGCCCGCTACAACATGACCTCCGCCAACGACTACCTTTCCAACCAGTTCACCTCCTCGGTCTCCTTCTCCACCTCCGCCGCCGACATCTTCTTCCTTGATGCCGGCATATCTTTCTCCCAAAACACTGGAGCCCACACTGTTAATATGAAATTACCGAACATCAGCATGTCCGTCGCGCAGTTCTACCCTTTCCGCAAGAAAGACAAGGCCGGCAAGCTGAAATGGTACGACAACATCTCCATGAAATGGACCTCGCAGCTGGTCGGGCAGATCAACACCACCGACTCGATGTTCCTGAAGCCCCTCACATGGCAGCAGTTCGAGACCGGCATGATGCACACCATCCCGATCACCATCCCCATTAAAATCGCCAAGACCATCAACTGGAACACCTCCGTCACGCTCACCGAAAAATGGTACCTGCAGCACTACACGCGGGGGATGACGTGGGACAGCACCGCTGCCGAGACACCCGTGCTGCACCAGTACTTCAACCGCAAGTTCGGCGCGGTGCACGACCTGAACATCTCCTCCAACCTCACCACCAAGGTCTATGTGATGTACACCTTCAAGAAAGGCGGGCTGAACGCCATCCGCCACATCATCACCCCGACGCTGAACTTCACGTTCCAGCCCAAGCTCAACGGCCGCAACAACGCACAGTACGTCAACCCGATGACCGGCGAGATTGTGGAATACACTTATTACGACAACGCCATTTTCGGAGGCGGCACGAGCCGGATGACCGCGCGGGCGCAGGTCTCCTTCGGCAACAACGTGGAAATCAAGGTGCGGTCGAAGAGAGACACCGTCACGGGCATCAAGAAAGTGCCCATCATCGATAACTTCAACATCTCCATGTACTACGACTTCGCCGCCGACTCAATGAACTGGTCCACCCTCACCATGTCGGGCCGAAGCACCCTCTTCAAGCAGCTGTATCTCACCTACAGCTTCATCTTCGACCCCTACAGTATCAACGAGAAGGGCCGCCGCGTGAACATCACCGAATGGGCGGCCAACCGCCGTCTGTTGCGTTTTTCCGGCGGAACATACAGTGTATCATTAAATTACCGCATCGACCAAAACACATTCAAATCGAAGGACCCCGAACGGCAGAAGAACCGGCTGCCCTGGTCGCTGACCTTCAACTACACCTTCACCTACGGTATCAACGACAACCTGGAATACTACCGCCATCTTTACCAGAACACCGACCTGAAGCCTTACGCGCACAACATGGTGCACACGCTGAACGTTGCCGGCGACATCAACATCACCAAGAAATGGCGCGTCGGATTCACCACCGGCTACGATTTCGTGCAGAAGTCCCTGTCTTACACCTCTTTGGACTTCCACCGCGACATGCACTGCTGGGAGATGAGTTTTAACTGGATTCCGGTCGGCTACCGCAAGGGCTGGTCGTTCACCATCAACGTGAAGTCCTCCACGCTGCGCGACGTGCTCAAGTACAAGAAGGAAATGGACTTCCGCGACAACTTGTAAGGACGCTTTCCGCCCCCCTACTCGAACTTAAGCTTCCAACGCCGGTGGCTCCAAATCCAGAACTCCGGCTTGCGGCGGATGGTTTGTTCCAGCAACTCCGTGTATCGCTGCGTGATGGCATACGGTTCCTCGTCGTTCGGATGCTCCGTAATCACCTGGATTTCAACACGGTACTTTCCCATCCGCTCCTTGACAACCTGGTAGTATAGCACAGGGATGTCATATTTCCGCGCGAAATACTCGGGACCGTAAATCACGCCGGTGGTCTGGTTGAGGAACTTCGTGACGTAGCATTTCTTCGGGTTGCTGGGCGACTGGTCGGCGAGCATCATGTAGGCGGCAGGGATATGGTTTTCCTCGTAATGGGCGAAGACCTCCCGGGCGGTATCGGCGAAGCATACCTCCGTACCCCGACGGGTGCGCGCGCGGTTCACCCATTTCTCGAACACCTTGTCGCTGTTGGCCTTCCCCACCCCGATGCCGTGGTGCAGAAACAGCTCATCCAACGCCACGATCATCCACTCCCAATTGTTGTAATGGCTCGACATCAGGATCACGCTCCGGCCTTCCCAGTAGAAGCGGTTCACCAGCTCCGTATCGACGCAACGGTAGCGGTAGCGCAAGGCGCGGCGCGGTATCAACAGCATCTTCACCATCTCGACGGCAATCTGCGACAGATGCCAATAATAGCGGTTCCGAATCTTTCTACGCTCTTTAACCGTTAGTTCAGGAAAAGCGTGCAACAAATTATCATCCACTACTTTGCGTCTATAGCGAACGACATGATTCACGATGAGGTAAATCAGAGGCAGCAGCAGATAGAGTACCGCCAAAGGCAGCGCGGCAAGCGGGTAGCAGACGAAGAAAATGAAGAAGAAGGTCATTCTATGGGTTAGTCGGTTAGTCGGTTAGTCGGTTAAGGGGAAATTCTTCGCGAAATCCAAAAGATTCCGGTAATGCATCGTTGTAATCCTCGCGATCTCCTCATACTCGCCTGGGTGCCGCGCCCCCACATGCACAGGCTGAATGCCTGCGTTGACCGCGAACTGCATGTCGGTGAGACTGTCGCCCACCATCACAGAATCGGCGAAGTCGAGGTCGGGAAAGTCGGCCTTGGCCTGCAGCGCCATCCCGATAGCGGGCTTGCGGCAGCCGCACCCCGCATCGGCGCGGTGCGGGCAGCAATAGACCGCGTCCAGAGGGGTCATGTTCTCCTCGAAGGTGACCCGCATCCGGCGGTGTATCTCGTCAATGTCCTCCATCGTGCAGAGGCGTTTGCCGACGCACTGTTGGTTGGTGACCACGATGAGACGTCGGAACTTCGGCCGCAGCCACTGCATGGCGGTGAGCACGCCGTTGACCAGCACGAACTCCTCCGGCCTGCGCACGTACCCACCCACAATCTGCACGTTGAGAATCCCGTCACGGTCCAAAAACAAGGTGTCTTTCATTCTAGTGATTAGTGTGATTAGTGATTGGTGAAGGGTGCATTTCATTCTGAACCGCACCGTATCAAAACTCCCGATTCCGAATTATGAATCACTTACTGCCCTCTTCACTGCCGAAGTTCGTCTTGAACTGCTGTTCCAGGGAGGACAGGCGGTTCAGGGTGCGGCGCGACAGCACGAGGAATAAAATGACGGCCACGGCAATGAGCACAATCACCCATTTGGTGAACTTGAAGCAGGTGACCAGCACGGTGAAGACAAAGTAGAAGACAATCAAGAAGCGAATCACCGTCCAGACAATGACAACCAGCATGTTGGCGCGGTTCTCCTCGATGAGGGAGCGGTAGAGTTCGTGCACCTTCGGGCTGTTGCGCACAATACCGAACAAAAGCGGCGAAACGAGCAGCAGTGACCCGACAGCTTCCAGCGTGTTGAACAGCCATTCCGGAATGTTCTCCACGTAAGGTATCTGTTTGATGAACGGAACAGCAAATTCGAAGATCAGCAACAGCGCCGCCAACGACAGCACCGAATAAATCAGCACATTGCCGATGTTGCTTTTGACGATACTGCTCCAGTTCTTCTTGCCCGAGTCGGAGGATCCGAAAAGCGCGTAGGCATCGAACTTTTGCTTCGCCTCAGGGGACATCTTCTTGTCGAGGTAGTTATACACCGGCGTGGACAATTTAATCCAGTATGGGGTTGTGAATGTGGTAATGACGGAGGCGGCAATGATTACAGGATAGATGTGAGGCTGCATGACATGCTGTGCCACAGCCACGGATGCAATAATGAAGGCGAACTCACCGATCTGAGACAAGGTGAAGCCTGATTTGATGGAATCCTCCAAGGTTGCACCCGCCACCAATGCCGATGCCGAACACACAAGAGCCTTGATAACCAACGTAATAATCACCAAAACAAGAATTAGTTTCCAATATTGAACCAACACCTGCGGATCAATCATCATACCCACGGAGACGAAGAAGATGGCACTGAAAAGGTTCTTGACACTATCGGTGAGGTGCTCGATGCGGTGGCTCACGTCTGTCGTCGCCAGAATGGAACCAATGACAAACGCGCCCAATGCGGAGGAGAACCCCACGCTGTTGGCGATAATCACCATGGCGAAACAGAGGCCGATGGAAATAATCAGAAGGTTCTCGTCGTTGATATAATCTTTGAATTTCCGCAACAACGTAGGTATCACATAAATACCGACCACAAACCAGAGGATGAGGAAGAAGACGAGTTTCACGATGCTCATGATCATCTCCCGGCCGGGCGCGGAGTTCTTACTGGCCGCGACGGTGGAAATCAACACCATCATCACCACGGCTACAATGTCCTGGATGATCAGCACCACCGTTGTGAGGGTGGCGAAAGGCTGGTCCTTCAGCTTCATGTCGTCGAACGCCTTAATAATGATGGCTGTTGAGGACATCGAGAGCATACCGCCGAGAAAGACGCTTTCCATCACGCCCCACCCCATCACGAAACCGAGCAATGCCCCGACACCGATCATGCCGATGATGCCGAGGAACGCGGTGATGAGGGCCTTGCTGCCCATCGACATGAGCTTTTTGAAACTGAACTCGAGGCCGACGCTGAACATCATGAAGATGATACCAATCTCGGACCAGGCCTCAACTCCTTCAACGTCCGTCACTGTCGGGAAAATGTGCAAATGGGGACCCACCAGGAATCCGGCCACAAGGTAGCCTAACACAAGGGGCTGCTTCAAAAGCTTGAAAATTACGGTCACAACTCCTGCTGACACCAATATCAGCGCCAAATCTGCTACTGATTGTAAATTTTCTGACATAACTTTATTTTTTTATTCAACAATTATCACATTTCCATCAGATGTTTCTCCCATTTCCACGCGCTGTCCATCATGTCATGGACATTGTATCTGCAGTGCCAGCCGAGGAGTTCGTTGGCACGGGTGCTGTCGGCGTAAATCGCGGGAACATCACCAGGGCGACGGTCGCCGAGCACATAGTTCAGCTTCTTGCCGACGGCTTTCTCGGCCGCGTCGAGCATTTCCAGCACTGAGAGGCCGTTGCCGCTCCCGATGTTGAAAATCTCGCAGCGTTCCGCGTTGCGGCCCTCCACAAGGTAGTCCATGGCTTTCACATGGGCTTCGGCCACATCGCACACGTGCAGGTAGTCGCGGATGCAGGAGCCGTCGCGGGTGTCGTAGTCGGTACCGAAGACGGCCATCTGCGGCAGCTTGCCCGAGGCGACCTGCATAATAATGGGTATCAAGTTGTTGGGCTTGTCGGGCGAGAGTTCGCCGTTGAGTCCGGTCGGGTGTGCGCCCACGGGGTTGAAATAGCGCAGGATCAAGGCGCTCATCGCCGTGCCGGCCGCCATCTCGCTCTGTATCATGCCCTCGCAGATCTGCTTGGTGTGCGCGTATGGGCAGGCGGCGGTCCCCATCGGGGTTCTCTCATTCACCGGAAGTTCCCGAATGTCGCCATACACGGAGGCCGACGAGGAGAACAGCAGGTGCTTGACGCGGAACCGCTCGCACGCCTCCAGCACATTCATCATCGTGCCGAGGTTGTTGCGGTAATACATCAGCGGTTTCTCCACCGATTCGCCTACCGCCTTGTACGCCGCGAAATGGATAATGCCCGCCACATCCGGGTTCTCCTCAAAAACCTGAAAAAACGCCTCCCGGTCGCAGACATCTAACCGGTAGTTCTTGACTTTCACTCCGGTAATCTCCTCCACTCGCCGCATCGTCTCCGGCGTGCTGCGCACACAGCTGTCAACGGAGATGACCTCGTATTTTCCACTCTCTATAAGGGCGATGATCGTATGTGAACCAATGTATCCACAACCGCCCGTTACCATTATTTTCTGTTTCATATCCTTTAGGGTTCTTGTCTCACTCTACACTTGGAAAGCCCTGAATGCGCATTCCAGAGGGTTTTCCCATAAATATAATCACTCCACACAAACGACAAAATATCAATGAGTTAAGAATATTCACCGGCTCGTTTCGAAATTACATTTTTCAGGCTGCGAAAGTACAAAAAATCGGGGAAAAACTATCTTGCCACAAAAAGCTTGCTGTAGGAGACTTCCCTACTCCACCGTCAGCACGCCAAAGCACTTTCCTCGGTTGGTCATTTGGCAGATGCGCGTGTCGCCGACCACGACAGGCGGATTAATCTCTTCATGGGTATGACCGCCGATAATCACATCTATTTCAGGCACTTGCCGTGCAATTTCATAATCATTGTCCTTTTTTGTAGTGTCCACCCCGACATGCGAGAGGCAGACGATCAAATCACAGTCACGGGCCTTCAGCTCGGCCACCATGTTGCGGGCGGTCTCCACGGGGTCGAGATAGGTGACCCCACGGGCGTTCTGCGGCGCCACATAACCGTCGAGGTTCACCCCGAGTCCGAAAATGCCGATTCGCCTGCCGCCGCGCTCCACAATGACGTAAGGTTTCACCACTTTGGCCAGTTTCTTGTCGTCGAACCGGTAGTTGGCGCACACCACGGGGAAATCGGCGGTTTTGAGGCGGGCGGCGAGAGCGGCCGTCCCGTTGTCGAACTCGTGGTTGCCCAGCGTGGCGGCGTCATAGCCCATGGCATTCATCAGCCGCACCTCCACATAGCCGTGGAAGAAGTTGAAGTAGGGTGTCCCCTGCGAGAAGTCACCGGCATCGAGCAGCAACGTGACCGGGTTTTCCGCCCTGATTTCGCGGATGGCCGCCTCGCGGCGCAGGAAACCGCCCACATTCACGTCGACTTTGTAGGTGTAGGGGTCGATCTGGCTGTGCGTGTCGTTCGTGTGCATAATCACCAACGGCTGTCCATTCGCCGCAATGGCGAGCATGGCCGCGACAAACGAGCAAAAAACATATTTTTTCTTGAAATTCTTCATAATATCAGTTCAAAAAGGGTCATTCTCATCCATTTCTCTAACCTTCCATGATGATTTCGGACATCATCCGGTAGAGTTCCTTCAGCCGTTCGTCGTCCAAGGCATCCATCTGGGTGCGCATCACGTTCGTGTCGCGGCGCACGGCCGGACCGGTCTGCGCTTCCGCCGGCGTCATCACCGAGAGTTTCGCCACCGTCTGGCGAAGCGACGGGAGGAGAATCTCGAACGGAAGGTTTCTCTCCTCCATCAGCTCGTAAGCGATCCGGTACATCGCGTTGCTGAAGTTGCAGGCGAAGACCGCCGCGACGTGCATCCGTGCGCGCTGTGCCTCCGACACCTCGTAGCACTTCGGCGAGAGTTCCCGCGCCAACGACCACACCGTCTCCTTCTTCGCCCCGAAGCCATCGGACTCTATACACAGCGGGACATCCAACCCTCTCATATCCTGCGACTTGGTGAACGTCTGTAAGGGATAGACAACCCCGAAAGTGTCCGCATGTTCGCGCAGACACTGGCAGGACACCGTGCCCGAGGTAAGAATTGCGGTGGGCAGCCTGAACGGTAGCTTCGGCAGCAGTTCCGCATAGGCATTATCCGCCAGAGCAAACACAAATATCTGGTTATCAGGATTTAGCATCGAAATATCCGATATAGCTTCCGCGTGAGACAACACCGCCAGCCGCTGGGCATGTTCCAGCGTCCGGCTATAGACCTGGGTCACGGGGAAACGCTGCGAACACTGCAGCCGCTGCGCCATCCAAGTGGCCACATTTCCGGAACCGACGAGGGTGACCATCAGTAGGTGAAGGTGCTTCCGCCCACGAACTCGCGCAGGATGGAAGTTCCCGGCAGCGATTTCACAGGAATGGTTTTGAAGAAGGAAAGCAATTTGATCAAGCGGGTGGCCTCGGCATATTCGGGCACGTTTTCGGGCACCGCATAGAGGATCGGCATCGCGTAAGGCTTCAGCACCGAAAGCTCGAAAATCAGCGAGGTGTTGACCATCACATCGGCGTTTTCTTGGAACGGGAAGATATTTTTCTCCTCACCGCGCCTTACGCTCGGCCAACGGCGGATAGTTTCGATGGCGGAATAGCCGCGATAGTTGTAATCGCGTATAATCCTGCGTATCAGTCGGTTGTCAGAGGTCGAAATCGGATTCTGGCGATCGAGGGAGAGGGAGGTGAGCGCCGAGACGAAGACCTTGAATTTGATTTCGTCGGGCACCTGCGCCGTCAGTTCGGGGTTCAGGCAATGGATGCCTTCAATGACGAGGATGGAGTTCTTCTGCATCTGGAGTGTCTTCCCGCTCCAAACCTTTTTCCCGAGCGTGAAGTCAAACGTGGGAATCTCCACGCGCTCGCCCGCCAGCAGGCGGTTCAGCGTGCTGTTGAAAAGCGGCAGGTCGATGGCGTGCAGAGCCTCGAAGTCGTACTCGCCGTTCTCGTCCTTGGGGGTCTCCTCGCGCTCCACAAAGAAGTCATCGACGGAAATTGGCACCGGATAATAGCCCAAGACGGCTAACTGGACCGAAAGTCGGCGGCACGAGGTCGTCTTGCCGGAGCTCGATGGCCCGCTGATGAGCACCATCTTCACATTCCCGCGCTGATGAATCATGTCGGCGAGGCGGGCGATATGCTTCTCCTGGTAGGCCTCCGCCACCAAAACGCCGGAATGTATCGATTCGCTGTTCGTATATTTGTTCAGGTTGAACACGTAAGGCACTCCCATGGACTCCGCCCATTCCTTGTCCATCTTATAGACGGAGAAGAGCTTGGGATAGATCCGCGTTTTCGCCATCACTTTGATGTTTTTCTTGGACGGGAGCTTCAACAACAATCCTTCCTCGTACTTTTCCAAGCCGAAAGTCTGGAGATAGCCCGTGGAGGGGACCAGGAATCCGTGGTAATAGTTGATGCTGTTCCCGAGATGATAGACGGACGTGTAGATGCGGTCGCGGTTCTTGAAGAACTCGTACTTGTCCTCCAGTCCATACTCCTGAAACGCCTTGATGGCTTCGCCCGTGGGCATCTCCTCCCTGACGAACGGCAGGTTGCGGTTCACCGTGTCCTTCATGTGCATGAGGATTTTCGTCACCAGCTCCTCGGTGACCGGGCCGTCGAGGTTTTCCAGCGTGCAGTAGCGGCCGCCAGAGATGGAGTGCTTGATGCGCAGCTTGACGTGTTCGGGGAGCAGCTCGTCAATCGAATAGAAGAGCAGGAAGTAGAGCGAGCGCATATAGCCCTGCCGGCCGTAGGGGCTGTAATAGTCGAAAAGATCCACCTGCGACGACTTGGTGAGGCAGAACGACATGTCCCGGACCTTGTTGTTCACCAAGGCCCCGATAAAGGGAAGTTCGAGTTTCAGATTGCCGAGACACCCGTCCACGAACTCCTGAAGCGAGGTTCCGCAGGGGATTTGGAACTCAGTGTCAACGTTTTTGCAATATATTTTCACTATCTTGTCCATATTGAAAAATTTTGGCGCAAAGGTACATAAAATACGTAAACAAAGCGACAGAAAAAACGAATCAAAGATTTTTCCGCAACGCTTTCACTTCCTGAAGCAAAACAGGGTAATTCGGGGCAAAACGGGAGGGAATACGGCTGAACAGCGCGAGAAATTCCACATTCTTGTGTTTCTCGAAAAGCGTGGAGATGGCGATGCCGTGCAAGTAGTAGTGGTGGTTCATCGCCTCGCTGACCACCCGCTGGATGGCCGTCTTGTAACCCTTCTCGTCCGTCACAATGCCGCTGCGGTTCAGGAACGACGGTCCCGCCTCGAACTGCGGTTTAATCAGGAACATCAGCTGCCCATCGGGTTTCAAGAACGGATCCACGCAGGGAATAATATAGGTGAGGGAGATGAACGACACATCGGAAACGATGAAGTCAAAACGTTGGTTTTGAACATCTTCCGAGGTCAATTCCCGAAAATCCTTGTTTTCGATGGAGGTTACCTTCGGGTGGTTGCGCAACGACTCCACGAGCTGGTCGGTACCCACATCCACAGCCGTCACCGAAGCTGCACCATGCTGCAGTGCGCAATCCGTGAAACCGCCTGTGGAGGATCCGATGTCTAACACCGCTTTCCCGGCGAAATCCAGTCCGAAATCCTTGATGGCCTTCTCCAGTTTCAGACCGCCCATGCTCACGAACTTGTTGAAAAGATCGGTAACCTCCACTTTCATCGCGTCCGTGATGTCCATGGAGGGTTTGGTCGCCACGCGCCCATCGACTTTCACCGTCTCATGCTTGATGGCGGTCTGAGCCTTCTCCCGCGACGGGAAAAAGTTGTTGTCTGTCAGGTATTTGTCTAATCGCATCGTTTTTTTTCACATCAAAACCCTGCGGTTTCTTCTTGCACTGATTCCAAAGCATTTGGAGGTGCCGGTTGACCGAGTGAAGAAACCGCAGCAAAACGGCTGACTTTTCACAGCAGAGTATCCCCTGCCCTATTTCGCCTCGCTTGGGAAGTCGCGCCAAGCCCACTTTTCGAGAACCACGCCCTTCTTGAACAGGATGAGGCCGGGGTTGGAACGCACAGCATCACGCACCATGAAGGGACCTTTCACGGGGTCGATGGGATTCTGGTATATCGGGAAGTCGAGGCCGTACATCGTCACGAAGGCGGTGATTTCCTCCTCGGAGGAGTTGGTGACAGCCACAAACGGGTAATCGTTCTCCGCACATTTGGCCGCAAGTGCTTTGGCCTTTTCCACCCCCTTGGGATTCACCTCCTTCAGATTCGACACATATAATATATATGTATATTGTTCATTATCGGGACTGATCAGCTCGTAGGCATGATCGGCACCGTTCTCGTCCAACATATTGAAACCCGGGATCTTGGCGGCCTTGTACGGCGTGATGACGCTGTCGTGACGGTCCACGTACTCATAATCCGTGTAGAAGCTGTCGCTCTGTTCCATCAGCTCGTCCTGCGAAAGGGTCATCTCCTCGCCCGTCTTGCTGTTCCGATAGACGAACACCACCTCTTTCACCGCCGGCTTCTCGATGAAGCTATCGACCACATACTCGCCCTTCTTCCAGTCGGAATGGTCCTTGAGGGGCAGATGGCGGAGGAAATGCAGCTGGAAGCAGATGGCGATGGCCGCGAACACGGCGATGGCGAGCCACTTGCCCAGTTCCGTCAGCCGAATGTCGGGAATGAGCTTCCGCTTGGCGAAGACGATGATCGTGGGGATGATGATGATGACGTTCTTCAGGAAGGTCTGCCAGTTGGAGAGCTTGATTTCCGCCCCGAAGCAGCCGCAGTCCTTCACCACACCGAAATCGTGGATGCCGCGCACTTCGAGGAACTCGGCGATGGCCAACCACATCGTCAGGAAGAAGAAGAAGGTCATGAAGAGCAGATAGCCCCACGACGCCAGATTCACCTTCACGCGGAACAGCATCATGCAGCCCAGCACGAACTCGCAGAGGATGGCGCAGATGGCCAGGAACTGCGACAGCGGGTGCATGAAGCCCATGCCGAAGGAATTGAAATACTCGTCCATCTTGATGCCGAAGCCCACCGGGTCGATGGCCTTGGCATAACTGGAATAAAGGAACACGCACGCCAACAGGATGCGGATAATCTTTAACCAAACGGGTTCTTTTTTGCTCATATTCGATGCTAAATTAAGTTTAAAGTTCAAAGTTCAAAAAGCCAAAAGCCAAAAGCCAAAAGCCAAAGGCCAAAAGCCAAAAGCCCTCACCCCTCCTTCTCCAAAACCAGCCGGATCAGGCAGAACATCGCGTAGTTGATGAGGTCGTAGTAGTTGGCATCGAGGCCTTCAGAGACGAGGGTGTTGCCGTTGTGGTCCTCGATGGACTTGATTCGGAAGATTTTCATGAGGATGATGTCGGTGATGGAGCTGATGCGCATCTGCCGCCACGCCTCGTCGTAGTCGTGGTTCTTGCTCATCATCAAATCTTTGGCTGCGTGAATGTACTTGTCGTACAGTTCCGCCGCCTTCTCCGCAGGCATGACGGCCTCTTCGGGGGCATTGGCCACGCCGACCTCCAACTGGATGAGCGCCATCACGGAATAGTTGACGATGCCGACGAACTCCGGAACCACGCCCTCCGCCACCATCGCCTCGCCCTTTTCCTGGAGGCTGCGGATGCGATTGGCCTTGATGTAGATCTGGTCGGTGAGCGACGGCAGGCGCAGGATGCGCCACGCCGTGCCGTAATCCACCGCCTTATTGCGGAATGTCTCCCCGCAATAGCGGATCATTTCGTCATATTGCTCCGATGTGTTCGCCATTACTGCTTGATAATCTTGAGGGTTTGGGTTTGTCCGTTTTCGAAAACAACTTTCAACATATAAAATCCGGAAGGCAGATCGCTCACATTCAAGCGGTTTCCTTCTGCCGCGAGGGAATTCAACGCACGCACCACACGCCCGTTGAGGTCATAGAGCACCACCTGTCCGACGGGCTGCGCGCTCTCCACCACGACCCACTCGTTGGTCGGGTTGGGATAGACTTTCGCACGCGAAGCCTCGTAATCCGCCACGTTGACAGCCGTGGTATCCGTCACGTCCTCCACCACAAGGATGCCGGCGCTCGGGAAAATAATGTCATCAATCCAGGTGCAGTCGCTGCCGCTAGATTGTGAATAGTCCTTCTCGTATGAGAAACGGAACGTATGCGTGCCAGCCGCGACATCCAAGGATACCAACACCCAATCGGTGTTGCCGGAAGCTTCATCCTTCTGGTTTCCATCGACATACAGGATGAATTTGTCGTAGCCCGCCTCGCTGCTCACCTTGCGGTAGTAGGACAACGTCGAAGGGGCATCAGACGAAATGGTGACGTTCATGCGTGAACTGCTGCTGCCGGGCAGGTTTTGCGCGGAACGTGCGCAATAGGTTCCCGAGTGGGCGCCGGTGTTGGTGATAATCCACGGGTAATTGTTCATGCTCCAGTTGTTTTGCGAGAAGTCGCCGCTTTCGAAATCCTCCGAATTTCCGCCCACCAGCAAATACAGCGTATCAACACGAATGATGTTGTCATACGCTATATGCACATAGAACGGCACGAGTGACTCGTCAGGCACCGTGTCGGCAAAGCGAACCTGGAAGTTCTTCTCCACGGAAGCGTTCGGATCCAGTCCGCTGATGCTGGAGAGCGGCGTGAGCACCGACGCGCCCGAATAGTTGCAGGTGACATCTATGGAGCCGCTGTTCACTGCGACATGGCCCTTGTTCTGGTTGGTGAGGGCGAGGACCACCTCGTCGCCCGCATTGATCTTATGCACCGCCACGTTGTTGACCAACGTGGTATAGCTGTCGAGTTCCACCTTGGGAAGCAGTGCGCGCACGTTGACGCTGCGGGTGATGACCGTGTCGTTCCAGCGGACGGAAAGCACGAAGGGGATGTCCGTATAGTCCTCCACCGCCGGCATGACAAAGGCGAAGGCGTTGGCGCGGGATTCCGACTGCTGCACGCCAATGCCGCCGACATAGACGGAATCCTGCAGCATGACCACGCCGTTCATCTGGGGGACGAGACGGGCAGAGACGCCCGTGGCGTTGTCAACGCCGACATTCGCCACCGTAAGATTCATGAAGACGTTGTTGCCTTCGAAGAACGTGGCGCCTTCGGCCACCTCAACGGCTGTCGGCACCACGTACGGGCCGTTTGGAGTGATTATCTGGACATTCTGGAAATACGGGATGTAGTTCTGGGCAATGGCCGACAGCTCGTAATCGCCCGGGTCAAGGGAGGAAGGGAGCTGGAGCGTGACGGTGCCGTTGGCGTCCGCAAAGGCTGCGGCCACAAACTCGCCATCCTGGGTCATCGCCACGTAAGCGTACGGAGCCACCTGCGCCACGTAGGAGGTGGCATCCGTGTTGAGCACCTCGTCGGCCGTCACTTCCATCTCGGAGGGCACACCCAAGTAGGCCTGCACCGACGGGTCGCCGAAGCAATGGTAAATTTCCCAATAATACTGCTTTTTGTCGGAGGAGGAGGACTGCACCGACATGTTGCCGCCCGCCATGATGCCGCCGATGGTGGACACCCAGTTGCTGTAGGCCTCATTGTGGGTATGGAACAGTTTGTCGTACATGCCGAGAGCATTCGCCATATAGGCGGGGTTGGCCGTGACATTGCTGCGCACGCCGACTGCCCAATAGTAGTCTTCGTTCCAATAGCTGTTGTTGGAAGCCCCGATGTAGCCCATGGCCCCTTTCTTCTCGGCACGCAGGAGTGCCTCGCCAAAGCAAACGGAGGTATTGAAGTTGCCGCTCTGACAGCAGTTGCCGATCATCAGGCCATATTTGTCCGTATTCTGCAAACTTGCCACCTGCGAGACGGTGAACTGTGGGTCGGCCCAGCTGGTTTCGCTGCCATGGGCCGTGTAGTTCGTCCAGCCGGAGCCGTTGCTCACCTCCTGGCGGATTTGCGCAGCCTGCGAGGAGCAGTTGTAGAGGTGCGCCATCACGTTGGTGTAGCGCGGATTGTTGGTGTTTATGTAGTTGCTCGTGATGTAGTTCACCTGGCCGTTGGCGTGCGTCGGGGCCCAGTAGTTGTCAGTGCCGGCAATCAGGACCGCTTTGCCGAGATAGGAGGGATCCGGCATCGTGTATTGCTCATACATCAGGATTTTCTCAATCTGGTGGGAGAGTTCTGTGTTGTTGGTGGCGGAGAGACGTCCATAGTAAAGGTCCGGAAGGTAGTCGTTGCCGCTCAACGTGGCGTAGTAGAGGTCCGTGATATGATCCTCGTTAGTCTGGTTGTTGAAGGCGGGAAGCTGCTCGCGGTCGCCGAGCAGGAGCAGGAACGTGGGCGCAGGGTTCGACGGGGTGGCCGCGTCGTACTTCGACTGGATGAAGTTCTTGATGGACGTGGTGGTGGTGCCCACGTTGGCATCCGTCGTGTAGGCAACCTCCACGAGGTAGCCCAGACGTTTCTTCCAGGCCACGAACGCCGCGAGGTCCTCGTTGGAGGCGAACATGCCGTTACCGATGATCAAATACTTGATGGGGGCGGCAGAGTACTCGTTGCGGACCTCCTGCATCTTGTTGATAACCATCTCCTTGTCGAAGGAGAACAGCGGGGAGGCGTACTTCTGCAACGCGGCGGTCTTCGCCATGTTGGCATTCACGAAAGTGAACTCCACATCCACGTGGGTATAAACTCTAAACTGCTGGGTTACAGGGTTATATTGCACCGGACAGAAATAGACGTTCGCCAAGGCAGCACTACGCTTGACACCGGCTTTCTCCACGCTGACCAAGGGGCGGGCATAGAAGGCATCGGAGCCGTAAATGCCCTGGTTATAGGAGAATGAGGGCTTGGGGCCGCTCTTCGACGCAGACACCTGCGAAGGATAAACGGGATAAAGGACACCCAGTTCATCGGCGGAATGGTCCTCGTAACGGGCGTTCACCACGCGAACAACCACCGAGTCGCAAACAGGAACTTGCAGCAACTTCGACAGCTGCGGCAACGCCGGGGCACCGGGATCGTACGTGGATCCGAAGCCCGGCATGGAGACGGTCACAAAGTGACCCTCCGGAACAACGAGATCTTGAACATCCAATCCGGCCGTTTCAAACGAAATAGCCACTTTCTGATAGGAATTCTGCGTGATTTTAATGTTTTGCGCGATGGCAAAATGGCATAAACCTATAAAGGCAAACCAAAGTAATAGCTTTTTCATATAATTAATGATTCGTTCTTTTACTCAAAAAATCAAGCCGCAAATATACACTTTTTCCATTATTACGCACCCTCAAATTTCCTCCACAAAAAAAGGGACGCGAAGAATCGCGCCCCTGCAAATTCGTTATGGTTTACGGTTTACCGTTTCACTATAAACGGTTTTGTCACCACACCCTGCCCTGTGGTCACGCGCACGAAATACATGCCGTCGGCCAAGCCCGAGACGTTGACGGATGTGGTTTCGCCCGTCATCGGGACGGTTTGCACCAATTTCCCATACACATCAAACAAGTGCAAATCCGCACTCACTTGTGCATTATACATTGTACATTGTACATTGACGAAGTCGTTCGCCGGGTTCGGGAACAGCACGACACCGCCCGCGAGATGGTCAGCAATGCCCACATTGGTGGTCGTTGCCGTGACGGAAGCGCTCCAGTCGCTCTGGTTTACGCCGCAGTCGGCCTGCACCTGAATCTCGTATGCCGTGGAGTCTTCCAACCCGGTAATCGTATAGCTGTGCGTGGCCGTGGATGCCGAGCTCCAGCTGCCGCTGTTCGCTTTCCGATAGCGGACATTCCAGCCGACCAGATCAGCATTGGCGTCCCAAGTCACCGTGATGGCATGATTCTCCACGTGGGAGACCTGCACATTCGTCGGCACCTCGCACGGGTCCGGTCCGAAAACGACATCATAAACCGTCACTTCGTCCAAACCGATACCGTAGCCGTAGGAAGCGGCACCGAGGAAGGCGATTTCCACGGAGGTGTTCCCCGAGGTGGGCAGCGCCACCGAATCCACCGTCCACGACTCTATCGACGTGCTGAAGGAGGCCAAATACTGCCAATCGCCCGAAGATGAGGTCCGAAAATAGACCCCCAGCGTGTCGCGGTCACTGCCCCAAGCCGCCTGAATGTGCGTGAACTTCAAGTACGGGTTGGCGAGGCCGCTCAGGTCCAAGACCGGCGAGACAAGGCGGGAGAAGAAGACATCCTCGTTGTTGTCCGCCCCGAAGAACAGGAAACGGCTACCCGACGGGGCCGTCTCGTAGGCCGCATACCCGAAAGCGTACATCAGCTCTTCATTAGTGGTGTAGTCGTTTCGCCAATAGTAGGCGTCGGAGGTGTTTCCAGAGACCGTCCAGCATTCGGTGGAAGCCTCGAAGCCCTCCACGAACGGGAATGCGGAGATCGTGCCGCACGCCGTGTTGAAGGAGGTTTCCGCGTATGGCGACTCGTCGCCTGCCCCGCACACCGCCTTCACGCGCACATCATATACGGCAGACTCCAGCAAGCCGGCGATCGTGTAGGTGGTCGTGTTCACCGTCGCTTCCGTCCACACCGTCTCGTAGTTCTGCTTGTAACCCACCACCCATTCGTTTTCGGAACCACCTGGGGTCCAGGTAATTGTCGCGGAGTGCAGCGTATTGTCCACCGCCACTGCGAGGCCGGTCGGCATCGGGCAGGCGAGGTTCACACAGCCCGTGGTCAACACGAAGCCGCTACCCACGGACGAAAAGTCGGAAACGAAGTTCAGGGTAATCGGGCCGGAGGTTGAGGTCAGCAACGGCACCGTGACGGCTGTCCCTGAGAACGAGCCGAGCAGCGTTCCGCCAATCCCTACCCCATCGTAAACGTAAAGGAAGTCATAGCCCGATTCGGTGTTCACCGTTCCCGAAATCGTGACCGCGCTGCCCGGCTCGGGATAGACCACCAACATCCCGTTGGCGTTGTTCGAGTAGGAGCCGGTCGCGCCGCCGTCATCGTAAACCATGACGCCGCACGAAGTGATGGTCTGCGTACCGCTTACAGGCACCGTCACGGCACCGGCCGCGAACGTCAGCGGCCCGCACATCAGGCTGTTGCCGCCGCCGTCGCACTCCGCCATCACATAGACATCATACATCGCGCCCGGAGTCAAGCCGGTGAACGCATAGAACGTGTCCACAATCCCGTTGACCGTAGTGCCGCCGGCATTCGGGTTGAAATACTGCGGCCCATAGACCAGCGCGTAGGAGGCGGCATTCCCCGTCCAGCCCACCGTGGTGGCAGAGGAGGTGACTTCCGCGAGATGCAGACCTGCAGGGGCATCGCACAACGTGGGCACGCACGTCACATGAATCATGAAACCCGCGTATGACACAGAGCCGTCGGAGACAAAATGAAGCGTCGCCGCGCCGCTCACAGCTATCAGATCCTGCACCATGGCACTGGCGCTGTACACGCCCAAAAGGGTGCCGCCGGTACCCGCCCCGTCGTAAATGTACAACTGGTCGTATTCTTCCTCCGTGTTGACCGTTCCCGACAACATCAGCGCGTTGCCCGGTGCATCGGCATACACCACCAATGTGGCCTCCATATCGCCGGAGTAGCTGCCCGAATAGCCGCCATCATCCAAAATATAAGTATTGCAGGTGTGGAGCGTGTCGGCCCCGTTGGCCATCAGCCAGGCACCCTGCACCACCGTGGCAGGACCCGCATACACGGCATCGCCGGAAGCGCAGTCCGTTCTCACATAGAAGTCGTAAATCTCATTGGCGACAAGGCCGGTAATCACGGCAGTATGCTCATTGGCAGGTTCCTCGGTGCCGTTGCCGGGCACGAAACCGTGAGGGCCGTACTCCACCACCCACTGCGTGGTCGAGCTGTTGTCTATCCAGCTCACCCGGACGGAATCACCGCCTAACGACAACGCCTGCACCTGCAACGGGAGAGAGCATCCGTCGGCCTCGCTCACCGTCAGGTTGTCCATATAGCCCAGCCCCGACACGCCTCTGAAGGCGATGCGCTGGCCGGAACCCTCGTAGTTCGCGAAATAGACCTCATAGTCGTTCCAGCCCTCCGCGAAGAAAGTCACCGTATCAACCGGAACGAAGACGGAATCCTCCATGACACCCGCTAACAGCCGGAATCCCGTGGCTGCTGTACGGTACTTGAAGGAGACCTTGAGCGTGTTCAACGGATAATCGCCGCTGATGGCAGGAAGCACGACCTGGGAATAATTGGCAGCGTTGCCGTTGAAACAAAGCACTCCGGGTGTGCTGAACGGCGTGTTGTTGGTGATGTACGGATAGTTGGCGTAGTTTCCCGTGCCGCCCCTTTCCCAACAGGTGGGGAGGATGGCGGCGGTGGCGTTGCCGGTGCCGTACGTGTCGAAGTTCTCCACCAGCGGAAGTCCGGCAATCTCCCCGCAGACCAACGTGACGGTCAGCGGACCCGCCCACGGGCTCTGCACGCCGCCGCAGTCGCTCTGCACGTAGAAGTCTAACGTGGCATTAGTCGGCAGGTCCGAGATTTCCATCGTGGTGGAGTACGCCTCTGTCGTCGTGCCTGCACCCAAGGCGAAACCGTGCATACCATACTGCACATTCCACGCGACGGCCTCATCGGAGGCGTTCCAGGCCAGCGTCAACGAGCTACCGGTCACTTCCTCCGCCCAAAGCGAGTCAGGAGCCACGCACGAAGCGTCATAAAGTTCTACATTGTCCATATATGTATAATGGTTGCCCGAATAGAGGAAAGCGATGTAACGTCCTTCTCCAGCATAATCCGCGAAAGGCACCACGAATTCCTGGAAGCTGCCGGCCGCTGTCGCGAGCAGCGTGTCCACCGGGACAAACGTGGAGGCCTGCATCGGATCGGACAGCACGCCCACTATCAACGGATGGTTGAGCGTTGACTGTTTCAGCTTGAAACGCACCGAGAGGTTCGTGAGATCGTACAACTCGTCGAGTTCCGGCATCACCGCCATCTCGTAGGTGGCCGTCGTCGAATAGAACGTGAGTGCACCGGGCGCGGAGACCACGTTCGACGACGTGCTGCCGCCCTGGATCTGCGGGTAGTTGGACGAATAGGTCTTCAGACGGCTCCAGCAGGAGGGATAGGCCCCCGAGCCGGTACCGTAAGTGTCGAACATCTCCGCATACGGAATGGTCATTGGCTCGCAGTCGGTAGTGAGCGTCACCGACTGCCAGTCGCTGTGGTCATCGGTGCCGCACACCGCGCGCACCCTGAACATATAGGAGGTTGCCGGCTGCAGAGTGTCGATGGTAAGGGCCATATCCGTGAACGTGCCCAACGACACCCACTGCGGGTCGCCCGCGAGAGTGTACTCCACCTCCCACTCACTCTCGTTGCCGCCGGCGGACCACAGCACCGTGGCCGTGCGCGAGGTCACCGCCGCCACCACAGGAGTGGGCGACGGGCAAGTGCAGCCCGTGGTGAGGAATCGCACATTGCTGCGCTCGCCACCCATGCTGTAATAGACATCCGCATTTCCAAGCGGATTCAGCATCGAAACCTGCGCGTCGTCGCTGTAATAGCACAAGGAGACATTGCTTCCGCCCTGGTGGGTGGAGAACTTGTAGGCGCTGCCGTCATAGCTGCCGGAGTTGTCGAGCACGGCCAGCACAAGGTTGGAGGTGCCGTCATAAACGAAGGCGCTGTCGAACGGGAAATAGTTCCATCCCGTATGGCAGTTGAGCATTCCTTGATAAACAAGCGTGAGTGCCGACGGGGCCACCGGGGCACCCTCCGACGGGAACGCGCTCAACGTGGTATGGCCGAGATACACCAAGACATTGGGTTTCTCCACCATGTTGCTGGTGTGCCGGAAATCGAAGCCCACGCCGTTGATTTCCGTCAGGCCGGCAAGTTCCTCCGCCCTGAAAAGTTGCTGCGTATAAGAATAATTGTAGAAGTTATTGAGCGGAAATTCGTACGAACTTGACGTGCCGTCACCCACCGCCTTATAGCACGGTGCCTCGGAGGTCGTGGCGAACGTGGAAGTCGCAACATCGCTCAAATCGCCCGACTCGCACGATGCATAGACCCGAACGGCGTAGGAGCTCTCCGGCGTCAAGCCCGAAAGCATGAAATAGGGCTCATAGACAGTCTGTGTGACCCACGCCTCGGTCCCTAATTCGGCATATTCCACGATGTAGGAGACCGGAGTGCCCAGCGTTCCAGGCGACCACGACACAAACGCGCCGTTGCCCGTAATGGCGGAAACCGTCAGGCCAGCCACCGGCGAGCAGTTCGGGATATAGTCCAGCACGACGTCATCGACATAGTTGCTGCCCGTCCCGACGTGCCGTATGGCAATGTAACGCCCCGTGTCGGCATAATCGCCGAACACCACTTCCACATCGTTCCACGTGGAAGTCGCAGTGGGCAGGGAGGCAATCTCCTGGAAGGTGGACACATCGGCAGGGTCTGTCATCACGCCCACACTGCCGTAGGAGGAACCAATATGATAGTATTTGAAAGTCAGCTGCAACTCATTGATATTAACACTGTTGTCAACAGGCGGAAGCACCGCGACGTTGTACGTGCTCGTGGTGCTGTAGAAACGGAGCACGGCAGGCGCACTCGGAGCAAAAGAGAGGTTATAGACGTAGGGATAGGAGCTGGTGGTCGGGTTGAGCTTCGACCAGCAATGCGGGAACACCGACGAGCCGGCCCCCTCGTCATCGAACGACATGCGGTAGGGCAAGTCAGTGATGGCGCCGCAAGGGGTGGCCACCTTGATGGAACGCCAGCCCGACACCTCGCCGTCGCAGACCGTGCGCACATACAGTTTGTAGATGGATAACAGACTGAGCCCCGTGAACTGGACGAACGTGTCCGTCACCGTTGTCAAATAGGCGCTGTTCTCCGGATCCTCGTTGCCGGTCACGCAGGCCGCCTCCCAAATGGTGCCTCCCGCCGTGTCCGACCAGGAAAACGTGATGTCGCCCTCTGCCGACACATCCGCCAACAGATTGACCGGTCGCTGGCAAGTTACTGCCACCGGCGTGAACCGGTAGGTGAGGTTGACCGGATGATACGTCGAGGAGACAGTCATCGACTGCACCAACGCACTCTCGGCCGTAACCGCGCCATTCCACGCGGGCGTGAGGCCAGGAACCACAAACAGGTTCACCCCTTCGTCCACATTGCGGAGGCCCACCTCCACGCTCTCCGTCGAGGAGACCAGCATCGAGCCGTAGCAGAACTCGATCAGGTTGGTGCTCTCGTGAAGCTTCACCTGGAAATTGTAGCGGTTGTCCTCACCGTAGTTGGGCACATCGCACCACTCCACCGTGAGCACCCGGTCCGGGGACGCCCCCGAGACCTCGTACCAGACCCCGGTGTTCGCCGTCACCCAGTCGCCGACAATGTTCAAGTCGTGCGCCAACGGAGAAATAATCCCGTAGGAGGATGACCAGCTGGGTGCGTAGGCATCCACTCCCTCGCCAGTGGTCAGGTAGCCGTTGGAGCAGGCATACAGCGTCGCACCCGCCGCCAACTGCGTGTTGCCGAAGCGGAATGCGAACGGCAGCAGCAACGAACCGTATTCGTCGTCACCATGACAGGCGGTCAGCTCCGTGCCCGTCGGCACGATGGAGGTGTATGCTTCGTTCTCCAGCACAGTCATCTGGTAATCTTCCAGACTCTGCGCCCCCAATCTCGGAAAAGACACCGCCAAAATGAAAATCAGCAGAAAATAAATCTTCTTCATAACGTTTGCTTTATATTTATCAAATTATTTACAACAATCTGTATATCAACATTATAACAGCCAAACCCTACTATCCCGTTTCCCATGAGACAGAATTGGCAAATTTACATCTTCTTTCCTGAAAAAAAACGTATGTTGAAAAAAGTTGATAAGTCACGCAGAAGCGCAATTCAAGGTCATCAAAAAAAAAATTTCCAAGCGTGTCGGGGTATTCGAAAAAAGTGTATTTTTGCCGCGTCTTTTTGAGCCACCCAAATGGCGGTTGTAGCTCAGTTGGTTAGAGTACCGGATTGTGGTTCCGTGGGTCGTCGGTTCGAATCCGACCTGCCGCCCGAAAGTCTCACAAAACAATAAAAATCAGCGGATTACGGTAAGTTTCCGCTGATTTTTTTTTCATCATCGACCAATTTCGTTCATCTGGGCTTGCCGCATTGGTTGACAAAACATTGGGAATCAAGCGAATAAAAACCTACAAACCCCATCAATCAAAAAAAAAACGTATTTTTGCACCCGAAATAATGTTTTAAAAGTCTAACTAATTAAAAACCGCTTGTCATAATGAAAATCAGAATTTTAACTATCGTAGCGGCAATAGCATTGACTCTTATCGGCTGCCAAAAGGATAAAGTAAACAACAACCGCTGGGGCGCGGAGACGCTCACTTTCAAGGTGAACAATTCCTCTGACGAGTTTATCATGAAAAAAGTGGAAGGTGGCAATTATTCGATGGACTATATGTATGTATGAGGACCAAGTGACGACTGTCACAGGATCGCTCTCCGACTTTTACATTTGCCCCATCGAGGTGACCAACAAGCTTTGGGACGCGGTTATGGGTTGGAGACCCGAAGGACAGTCAAACAATGGCGACTCACACCCTGTCAGCAATGTGAATTACTACGACATCGTCAAGGAGGGTGGTTTCATCGACAAGCTGAACAAGATATGTGCCGACCAACTGCCCGCCGGCAAGCGTTTCGCACTGCCCACCGAGGCCCAGTGGGAGTATGCAGCCCGCGGCGGACAAAAGTCGATGGGTTACAAATATGCCGGATCCAACACGATAGACAACGTGGCCTGGTACGCCGGCAACTCGGACAACCAAACCCACCCCGTCGGCCTGAAGCAGCCCAATGAGCTCGGCCTCTACGACATGACCGGCAACGTCTGGGAATACTGCAACGACTGGTATGCCGACTTGGCCAACATCCCCGCCAACCAGGGCACCGACTATGCCGGTCCCGAAACAGGCGAAGTCATTGTAGGCTGCGGTGGATGCTACGACAGCGAGCCTTACACCTGCACATATTCCTACCACGGTCAAGAGATTGAACACAACGGCCGCAACGCCACGGTAGGATTCCGCATCGTTTTGAGACATATATATTAAAATGACAAAAAATATCACCAAATTTCGTAGCAGCTATCTTATTGACAAGTCTTACCGGCTAACACTGCTGAGCGTGACGCTTACGGCATTGGCACCGCTTATCGCTACGCTGGTCGACGGTCTCTTCTCAAGCAACCTGTTGGGCAACGATGCTTTCATCGCAGTGAGTGTATCGCTACCTTTAGTCAACGCAGTGAGCGTGCTAACGATGATATGTGAACGTGGTGGCTCAGTGCTTGCAGCAGGTCAGTTAGCTAAGGGCAACCGCGATCGGGCCAACCGCATATACACAGCGGCACTCGCCTCGGCGGTGCTGGTGGCGGCAATAGCGGCTGCGGGCATCTGGATTAACCTCGACAGCATCTCTTTGAAGCTGACCGGCAGGCCCGAGAGCGCAGCGTATGCCCGCGAGTACCTACAGGTGATCGTAATTTACATGCTCATCCTGCCGCTAAACAACACGTTCAACGACTTTGCAACGCAAGAGGGTTTTCCGCAGCTAACCACCCGAGCCGTGGTTACGGGCAGCGTGGTCAATGTGGTGCTCGACATCCTTTTCATCGGTATTCTCGGCATGGGCATCAGCGGTGCGGCATGGGGCACGGTCTTTTCGGGTCTCATCAATCTCGCGCTCATATCGCACTATTTCCTTAAGGGCAAGAGCCAGTTCAGATTGGCACGACCACAGGGCGACCTGGGTGCCATCATCGGCGAAAACCTCAAGCATGGCTTCGGTTTCAACGTATATTTTATCGTGGTTAATACCTTTATGCTGCTGGGCAACGCATTGGTACTGAAAGTGGCAGGACACGACGGGTTGACGATCTTTGAAGTATGTCTGCAGATACAGTCGGCCACGTTCTCGGTTGCTATGGGACTCACTATGGCCGGTGTCTCGCTCGTCACCTACATGCGTGCGAGCGGCGACAGCGACGGGCTGCAACGCATCATGCAAAATACTGCCAGCATAGTGGTGGGATTCTACGGCGTGATACTGCTGTCACTGGTGACTGTGCCGCAGTTTTTCCTGTGGTGCTTTGATCTCGATGGCATCGACCTCGCCCTGACCCGCAGGGTATTCACCTGCTTTGGCATCTACTACTTCTGCTTCTGTGTGGTAGCGGTGTATGTCACCGTTGTACTACAACTGGCAGGTCACGTAGCGGCCAAGATCATACTGGTATTCGCCATGGGTACCATAGCCTATCTGAGTATGCTTGGCCTTTCGAAGGTTAGTGCCGATGCCATGTGGCTGGGATTGATTGTGGGTGGTGTGCCTATCCTTGTAGCCAGTCTGGCCTACGGCTACTGGGAACACCGCAAGTACCCGTTCTATACGATGTTTACGATGGTTGACAAGCTGCCGACGTGTATCAAGTTCGAATGCTCGATAGATTACGATCAACGTAATTTTGACGAGATGAAAAAGAAGATGAAGCTATTTGCCGACACCTGCGAGATGAGTGACGAGATGAGCACTAAGATGTACTCTACTATCCAGGCGCTCTTTAAGAATGCCCAGGAGCGCAGAAGTAGTCAGCTTAAATATCTCGACATCTCGCTCTGCGAGTTAGACGACGGAATCCAGATGACGATCAAAGACTGCGGCCGTCCCTACGACCCGGTACACAATGGTATGGATGCCGCATCTGTAGGCGCCCGCTCTGCCACCTACCGCTACATGTTCACCATGAATGTAACAACTATAGTATGGGACAAAACCCCAAATCAAACAAAAAAGGAGAAGAACAAGGCTTGAGCAAAAAGAGTCAAATTTGTGTCATGAATAATGCAGGCTAAGCCATAGCCATTAACCGATTTTTGTACCTTTGCCGCCAATATTCAAACAAACAGTTATGAGCATCAAATACCCCTTGACGGTTTTCCACGAGAACAGGCCGGTGGTCTTGCGCGACGAGCAGGAATGGATCCGCTTCGCGCAAGAATACCGCATTATCCACGCCGCCGGCGGCATCGTTTCCGACGAGAACGACGACACCCTCATGATCTTCCGCTACGGATGCTGGGACTTTCCTAAAGGCAAGGTCGAGGCCGGCGAAGACTGGCCGACGGCCGCCCTGCGCGAGGTGCAGGAGGAGACCGGACTGCACGAAATCACCCTGCATGAGCCACTTCCCGACACCTACCACACCTACATCCTGCACGACACGCCCATCCTCAAAATCACCCACTGGTTCGCCATGACCGCCCCCGCGCAGGCCCTCACCCCGCAGACCGAGGAGGACATCAGCCAGGCTGTGTGGGTACCCCGCCCGGAGGTGGCCGACCGCCTGCAAGACTCCTACCCCTCCCTTCGCGAACTTTGGACAAAGATACGGTAGCACGATGTTCACAGACACTTTCCTTAAACAGCCTCGGAGAGGCAAAACGCACGAAGTGCAATTAACCCCACACAAGCGAAGCGCAGTGTGGGGCGTAGCCCTACTCCTTCTCGCGATGTGCTCCCTCTCAGCCCAGCCCGTCACCGGCTACTGGGAAGGTAAAATCGCCGTGTCGAAGCACGACTCCCTCACCATCGGCGTGCAGATCGAAAACCGCGCCGACACGCTGTACATCGAGCTCGACAGCCCCGACCAGTACTTCATCGGGCAGTCCGCGTCAGACCCGCGTTTCGCGGACTCCACCCTGTCGTTCCATGTCCCCAAGTTCAACCTGAGCTATGAAGGACGAATTTCCGCCGACGGACAACGGTTCACGGGAGTGTGCGCCCAACACGGACGCAAGTTCGCCTGCACACTGGCGAAAGGGGCGATGCGCAAGTGCTTCCCCCGGCCGCAAACCCCTGCCCCGCCCTACCCGTACCGGACGGAGGAGCTCAACTTCCGCGACCGCAGCGGCAAGAAGCCCCTCATTGCCGGAACGCTCACCCTGCCCGCCGACAAGCCGCAGGGCCTTGTCGTCCTCATCAGCGGCTCCGGATGGCAGGACCGCGACGAGACCCTCTTCGCGCACAAACCCTTCGCCGTGCTCGCCGACACCCTCACCAAGGCTGGCTTCGCCACCTTCCGCTACGACGATTTCCCCGTGGCAACTTTCCTGAAATCCACTACCTACGACTTCGCCGATGCCGTTCAACTCATCCTTGACTCCCTGCTACAACGAAATGATTTACAAGGAATTAAACTCGGGTTATTAGGACACAGCGAGGGCAGCCTCGTGGCGGCCATGGTGGCAGCCGATGACCCGCGCGTGGGCTTCACCATCCACCTCGGCGGCGTGGCGCAACCCTTCGACGAAATTCTGCTCTTCCAAAGCGAAGCCCTCAACAGAGCCTCTAACACATTGACAGAAAAAGAGATAGCAAACAGCACCGCCATCAACCGGAAAATGTACGAACGCATCAAGAAAAGCAAAAACCGGAATGAATGCGCCGAACAAATCGGAAAGCTTTGGGACGAACTGGCAGCACAGCTTACGGAGGAGGAACGCGCCAAATACCGCATGACCCCCGACAGGAAACTCGCCACGATTCAGACCATGAGCTCCCCTTGGTACTACGAACTTTTCAAAATCGAACCCGGGAAATACTGGAAAAAAATAGCCTCCCCGGTTTTGGCCATTTCAGGGGCGAAAGACCTGCAAGTTGAAGCGAAAGCCGCCTTCGGAAACATGCAGAAATACCTGAAAAAGAAAACGATACAGGAATACCACTTGCTCCCCGATGACAACCATCTGCTGCAGCCGTGCAAGACGGGAAGCACAGAAGAGTATGCCACCATCGAGACCACCATTGACCCCGCCGTGTTAGGGATCCTGATTCGATGGGTTAAATCGCTGAAATAATGAATATTACTTCCGAATGTTCCGCGCATTAAGGGCCGCGCGGTAGCGGGCGGCGTTCTGCGCGTGCACCGCCGCACTCGACGTGAAGTTGTGATAGCCGGAAAAGTCCTCCTTGGCACACATGTACAAGTAGTCGTGGTGCCGATAGTGCAGCACAGAGTCCATCGTGGAGGCTTCCGGAATGCGGATCGGTCCCGGGGGAAGCCCCTTGTACCTATAAGTATTGTACGGGGAATCCACCTGCAGGTCAGCGTTCAGAATGCGTTTACGGGCAAAGTCGCCGATGGCAAACTTCACCGTCGGGTCAGACTGCAGCAACATTCCCTTGTTCAGACGATTGATGTACAACCCCGCAATGACCGCCTTCTCCGACGGACGCATATTCTCCTCCTCCACGATCGAGGCTAACGTAGCCACCTGCACAGGTGTCAGCCCGATTTCCTCAGCCTGCTTCAAACGCTCATTGTTCCAAAACTGCTCATAATAGCCCTGCATACGCTTCAAAAACTCATCCGCTGTGACATCATAGAAAATCTCGTAAGTGTTTGGTATAAAAAGACATACGGCAGTCGTATCCGTCAGCCCAAAGTTTTTCATGTAAGCATGGTCGTGCAGTAATGCCGACAGTTCCCCCGGCTCGAAGAAGAAACGGTTGCCCACTTTCTCCACCAACTGGTCCACCGTGCGGACATTGTTGAACGTAAATTTCACGGAATAGTGCTGGCCGCGACGCAGCAAGCGCACCAAGTCAAGGTTCGAGCGGCAGGAGGAAATGTCGTATTTGCCAATACGCATCGTCCTGTATTTCAACGCCTTTGCAGTTCTCACAAAAGTATTTTCCGATTTCATTACCTGATGCTTCCGCAACGTGTCCAACACCTGATCAAAAGTTGCTTCTGGCGGCACGATCACCGTCACATTCCGGTTCGCGACATTCGCCGAAAGGAAAGTCCTATAGAACAAAACGGCGGCTAATCCCGCCAACAGGACGGCAACAGCCACCAGAGCCAAAACAATTCTCTTTTTCTTATTCATAAAATTCAAAAAGATGCGGCAAAATCCTACAACCTCATGGTTACCCGCAAGGAATGGGTGTAACGGTGCAGTTCTTCGTTAAAAATACCGCATTCGTCAACGGTGTCGATACGCACACGACCGCTGGCATGGATTATCTTATTGTCATTCAGCATCATACCCACATGGATAATATGGCCGTCTTCATCTTGGAAGAAGGCCAAGTCACCAAGCCGAGCCTCGCTGAGGAAGTCCAACGGTTCCCCAAAAGAGACCTGTTGCGAGGCATCACGGGGCAGTTGGACCCCTACCATGGAGTACAGAAGTTGGGTGAATCCGGAACAGTCGATGCCAAAGGGTGTACGCCCGCCCCAAAGGTAGGGCGTGCCCAACAACAAAAACGCCCGTTGTCGGAGCAGTGCCATCCGCTCGGCGCGCGACATGTCAGGAGCACCGTCGGCCGGCATCCAGATTTCCGCATCCGGAACCGGCAAACGTTCCTGGAAGGGACTGTCCTGTATCTTCTTGACAGTCAACGATCCCATGACCAACACATTCGGCACCTCGATTCCCGAAGCGACAAAGGGCACACTTAGGCGCATCTTTTCCGCCCGCAGATACCGGTCGAAGAGGTCATCAGGCACCGAAAAGCACTGCTTTTCCTGAATCCAGCCCTCGTAGTTGTCGCTGTGACACATCACACGCACCCAATCTCCTGACGTTTCCAGCACCCGAAAGGTCTCTCCGAAAAGCAGTTGGCTCACCATCTCCGAGCGGTGCGAAGGCTCCGCCCGCAAAGGAATCACCGTCAAATGACAAATCCCTGAACTCATTTTCATCCTAAACTCCTAAACCTTCTAAACCACCTAAACCTCCTAAACTTCTAAACCTCTAAACTCATCAGAAGGGCAAATCATCGGTGCCGCCATCATCGGTGAACGTTTCTTGCGGCATCGGCGGCAGGTTGCTCGTGTCGGTCGGAACCTGAGTGTATGGGGCAGGTTGAGGCTGAGACGGTTGAGGCTGGCTATAACCCTGTTGCGGAGGCACCGGAGCATAACCTTGCTGTTGCGGCTGACCATAGCCGGGCTGTTGCGGCTGGCCATAACCGGGCTGAGGTTGGCCGTAACCGGGTTGCGGCTGCGCGTAGCCTGGCTGAGGCTGACCATAACCCTGTTGCTGAGGAGGATACATCGCCTGGGGCTGGCCATAACCCTGGGGAGCATAGCCTGCCTGCGGATAAGCAGGCGCACCCATGGCACCGGCAGGAGTGGCCGGATCTATCTTCCACGCACGCACACTGGTGAACCAGCTGCCCGGAGTGTTCCGAGACTCCCGCGACTCCAGGTCAAACGAAATCGTGACCATACTGCCCTCCTGGAACTGGTCCAGCATTCGGGCACGCTCTCCCCAAAAAGAGATGCACACTTTCCGGGGATATTGATCCATCGTTTCAATGAGGACGTCAGCGCGAGTCCAGTTACCATTAGCGCCCACACCCGACTGCACGGGCAGTTTCTGCATTAATTTTCCTGTGATTTCCATAATTAGTTTTTATTTTTCTTCTCTTTTTTCCCAAAAATAGTGACATTAATGTATTTCGACGGGTTCGCCTTGATGTCCTGGATAAGCAAATTCAGGCTTTCAATCGTCCCGTTCAGACTCCTGTACAGCGAATCGTTCTCAACGAGCTGCCCGACCGTGCCCTGGCCATTTTTCACATCGGCGAGGATCTGGTTGGCGCTATTGACGGTCTGCTGTGCATTATCAACCAACGAGCGTATGTTGCTCTGTGCCAAGGAGTCCGTGATATTATCGACATTGGCGACAATGGCTTCGATCTTCGGGCTGGCCTCGCTGAGCGTCTTCGTCAGGGTTTGCAGCTGCGACATCACGCTGTTGACCTTCCCGCCGTTGTCAGCAAGAAGTTTCGACAGGTCGCGGGTGCTGTGTTCGAGGTTGACCAGCGTGTTCCGGATTCTCTCGCCGCCGTTGAGGGAGTCGTCGCTGCGGAAAGCGAGCTTGAGGTTCTGCCCGATGGTATCGACCGAGGCCGCCACGCTCTGGAGCTGTGCCACTAAGTCGCCCACCCCGTCGAGCATACCGCCGGCTAAACAGCAGCCCAACGTGTCGCCGCGGTGCGCCACCTCCGACGACTCGCCGAGGAGGAGATTCACCACCATGCCGCCCAGAACATCCTTCTGCGCCACCTCGAACTTCGAATCCTTCGGAATGTCGAGTTTTTCAGTGATCAACATCTCCGCGCAGATACGCACCGGCTTACTGCTCAGCAACTTAATATCCGTCACTTTGCCGATTGTATAGCCATTCAACACGATATTCGTGCTTTCATGCAGCGCACCGACATCTTCGAAAACAGCGTAGTAGTAATTCTTTTTCCCGAAAACATTAATCCCTTTCAAAAACACGGAGCCAAAGTAGAAAATCAGCGCCGCTGCAATGAAAAACAGCGCGACCTTGATGTTCCTAATCTCCTTTTTCGAATAGGATTTCTGCTCGTTATTACCCATCGGTTCAATTTCTATAAAAGGTGCAAAATTATCATTTTTTTTGTTATTGACACACGTTCCTGGTGATTTTCAGTCCCGAACATATACCGATTTTTACAACCGCCTGAAGCAGCCGAATGGCAATCACATCACGAGCGCAGCGACGGCGTTGTGAAAGATCAGGTTGTTGGAAAGCACGTACGCACCTGCACCCGCGAGATAGCCGAGCAACGCGTAGGGGGTGATATGCTTCAAATACCAGATAAAGTCGATTTTTTCCATACCCATCACGGCCACACCTGCGGCGGAACCGATAATGAGAATGCTGCCGCCCGTTCCCGCGCAGTAGGCCAAAAAGATCCAGAACATATTGTCCATCGGGAAGCTGTACATGCCCATGGCACCAGCCACCAGCGGCACATTGTCGATAATCGAGGAAAGAATACCGATCACCGTGTCGATCAGGTAGTAGTTCCCGTGGAAGGCCGTGTCAAGGCCGCCGGCAAGCATCGAGAGATGCCCCGCGCTCTGCAGGCCTGAGACAGCCAACAGGATGCCGAGGAAAAAGAGGATGCTGGGCAGGTCGATGCGCGTAAGCACGCCCGAGATCGTGAACTTGCGGTTCTCGTCCGGACTGGTCTTGTGCAGGATCTCCGTCGTGATCCAAAGGACAGAAAGACCGAGCATGATACCCATATAGGGTTTCAGGTGGGTCAAAATCTTGAAGACCGGGACAAAAACCAGTGCAGCAACGCCCATGAAGAAGATGAGGTTGCGCTGCCACGTGGGCACGCTTTGACTCGTGTCGTCGTGCGGGCGTTTCGAGGCGTCAATTTCGCCCCGCTCCACAAAGGAGACCACAATCAGCGGGATAATCATGGCAATGAGGCTCGGAATGAAGCATTCGAGGATCACGCTTCCCGTGGACACCTTCCCGGCAATCCAGAGCATGATGGTGGTCACGTCGCCGATGGGGCTCCACGCTCCGCCGGCATTGGCCGCCAGAATCACCATGCCGCCAAAGAACCAGCGGTCATGTTGGTCAGGAAGCAGCTTCCGCAGCAATGCCACCATCACGATGGCTGTAGTGAGGTTGTCAAGAATAGCAGAGAAAAAGAACGTGATAAAACTCAAAATCCACAGCAGCTTCACCTTGTTTGTGGTTTTGATGTTGTCGGTGATGATGTTGAAACCGCCGTAGGTGTCAATGAGTTCCACCACCGTCATCGCGCCCATCAGGTAGAAAAGGATCTCCGCGATGTCTCCCAAATGCTCGATTAGCTCGTGCGTGGTGATGAAGTCAATGAACGGCTTCGCGGAGTCGGGATGCGCGGCCTTGAACGCCTCGTAACCCGCCCCGAAGTCGGCAAAATCATAGATGCCTGGACCCGACAGGATGTAACAAGTCCAGATCAACACGCCCGTCATCAACGCAAAGGCCGTCTTGTTGATTTTCAACGGATGTTCAAGGGCTATGCAAAGATAGCCGATGACAAAAATGGCAATCATCAAATAAAACATAACGCAAAAATTTAATTCCAACTAAAAGAGACTCAACGAGATACCAAGAGACATCGGATAGATTTTCGGACCCTTGTTATCCGCAAACAGCGGTGTGGGCTGGAAGCAGTAATAGACATCCACAAACTTCCACCCAATACGGGTATAGACATCGATATTGTACTTCATCTTGTTCTTAATCAGCGAGTTCCTATACATCGCGGTGTCGGCCGGCACCGCCGGGTCCGAGCCTTTGTACTTCTGCGAGAGGTGGGCGATCAGACCGACGCGCGCCCCAACGGTGAACTTGAAGCCGTTGGGATGGCGATAGCGGAACTCCACCGGAATGTTCACGTTCATGTAGTTCATCTTCAGCACGTTGTATTTAACATCCTCCGGCAGGACATAATACTTCATGTTCCCGCTCACCGCATCATAGCGAAGCAGGGAGTTGCTGTACTGCGTGTAGTAGCTTATCCCCACACCGAGACCGAAAGCGATGGGTTTCTCCTTGATCTTGAAGTCCCAGATGGCGGAGACCGTGAAGCCAGGGTCGAACTTCATGTGCGTCACCTTCGTCGGCATGTTCATCCAAAACGTATGGTAGATGTCCATGATCAGACGGTCGCGGAACACCACCAATGGCTCATCCGCAGTGTCTTTCGGAGTGGTATAAGGGGTCAGGGTGGTCTGCGCCGAAAGGAACGCCCCCGCGCAAACCAGCAACATTACGATGGTCAAAAATACTCTTTTCATTGCATTCAAAAATCAAACGGCAAAAATACAAAAAATATGCGGTTGACACGACAATTTTTAAACACAATATTTGAAGCGTTCTTTCGTTAGCCCAGCTTTGAACTTTGAACTCAGAAGTTTGAACTCAGAACTTTGAACTCAGAACTTTGAACTCAGAACTTTGAACTTTGAACTTTGAACCTTGAACTTTGAACCTTGAACTTTGAACTTTAGACTTTGAATCATGATCATCGGCTCTACCCTTCTTATATTGTTGGCGATTTTCATCGTCATTAACGTGGTTTTGGCGATTTTTGCGCCGATTTACCTGCACCTTCCCCGGTTCGGGAAGTTCCCGTCCGGCAAGCGCTTGGAGCGCATCAAGCGGTCGCCGCACTACCGCGACGGGCAGTTCCGCAATCTTGTGGAGACGACGGTGATGACGAACGCCTCGCCCCGCCAGCTACTCAAGACATTCAACAAGATGGCCTTCGGGAAGAGAAAAACGCCGCGGGTTCCCGCCGAACCGCTGCCCATGGCCAAGCGCGACCTCCGTCGCCTCGACCCCGCCGGCGACTACTACGTCTGGTTCGGGCACTCCGCCTACCTGCTCTCGCTGCACGGGGTTTCCGTTCTCGTTGACCCCACTTTCTGCGCCGCCTCGCCTGTGCCGTTCATCAACCGCCCGTTCCCCGGCACCGACCGCTATTTGCCGGAAGATATGCCAGAAAAGATTGACTACCTGATAATTACACACGACCATTACGACCATCTGGACTGCGAAACCATCAAGCGGCTTCGCGACCGCGTGCAACGGGTCGTCTGTCCGCTCGGCGTGGGCGAGCACCTCGAACGCTGGGGCATCCGTCCCGAACACATTGTCGAGCTGGACTGGTACGAGCGTGCGCCGCTGGCCGACGACTGGGAGGTGGAGGCCTTGCCCTCGCAGCACTTCTCCGGCCGCTCGTTCAAGCGCAACAACACCCTTTGGGCGTCTTTCCTGCTGAAGACTCCCCACGGCAACCTCTTCCTCGGCTGCGACGGCGGCTATGGCCCGCACTTCCGCGAAATCGGCGAACAGCATCCCGACATCGATCTCGCCATCCTGGAAAACGGCCAATACAACGAGCTTTGGGCCGGCATCCACACCCTGCCCGAGCAATTGGGATTGGAAGCCGGCGACTTGCACGCCAAGCAGGTGGTCACCGTCCACCACAGCAAATACGCCCTCGCCCTGCACCCGTGGGACGAGCCCCTGCACAACGAGCTCGCCGCCCGCGAGAAATACGGTTTCAACCTGCTCACCGCCCCCCTCGGGGAGATCGTTCCCTTGAACCTGCGCGAAAGCCTTTGAATCCAGGCGCATTTTTCTCCTAATCACTTGGGTTTTAAATGGTTCAAGCTTCGCAAGCTTGATTTCCAATTGTATGTATCTCTGAAAAAACTTTTCGCTGCCAATACCTTGTTGTTGGCGATGCCGAAACTTGAGTAAATGGCTAAACCAAATCCTGAACTGCAATAATGGTTCAAGGAATTTCGCTAATTGGAGAAAAAAAGTATCTTTGCCGCCCGGAAATGAGACCGCGTTCGAGACAATCAATCGCGTGGGTGCTGCTGCTCGCGTTCTGCGGCATGACCGCCACCGCGACCCTTACGACCGCAACGACGACGGCTACAGCGACATCCCCAAGCTGCGCAACCTCTCCGTCGGGGTAAACGCCTTCGTGCGCCCCACGCGGCTGTCAAAGCTGAGCTTCCGCTACAACATCGTCAGCGACGAGCATCGGGGCGGCAACCTCACCTTCGCTACCGGTGCCTTGTGGCGGGCTTTCACGGCGCGGTGAAGGTGAGCTGGAACCGCTGGATTTCCGGCCAGCTCGGGGCCACCTGGCAGGTGAGCCGCTACAGCGAGCCCGTGGAATGGAGCGAGGAGGCCGCCCCGGAGATCCGGATGCTCCGAACCCCGAACGTCTATGGCTTCCTGATTCTGGGGAGCAACCCGTGGCGGCACCTGACCCTGAACGTCACGAGCAACCTCACCGGTCCCATGCTCGTGCCCCACGAATCGGACGAGCCGGTCTTAGTGAAAACCCAGACCTTTTTCGTCCTCAACGCGCAGGTTTCCTACGACTTCCACCTCAAGATACAGCTGAAGTCCGATGCGAGGTTCCCCGATGAGGTGGTACTGCGCCTCACCGCCGGGATGCAGAACATCACCAACGCCTACCAGCGCGACTTAGACTACGGCGTGTTCCGTGACTCGGGCTACATTTACGGCCCGAAGCAACCGCGGAGCGCCTATTTTGGAGTGAATGTGCGAATATGATAGCAAATCAAACGTTGGCCTGTAAAATGTCAAAAAAACGTGCCTTTCGCCACCTATTTCAACATCCCATCTGGCCGGCTCCCGACATCTAAACTCGTTCTTCAAAATTTGAAGCGTTCCACCAAGATTCTTGAACAATTTCTATCGAACAAAACAAAACCCTTGGATGCCAAAGTGCTCATGAAGCGACACACTCAAGCATCTCAAAAAGAAAAAGCGCTTTTAGTTGATGCGCTGCATGGCGCAGGCGGACGGCTGGTGGTCGGCGCGATGGGATTCCCCGACCAGGCCTCGTTAGGGCAGTTCTTCAAGCGCATTGTTCAAGAATTTTAGTTAGAATTTATTGGGTTGTTTTGAATGACTTTGTCTGTCCGCGAGAATGTCCGAGAAATGCTCCAGCGCCCACGAGATCAGCGCGTCCAAATGCGGCATCAAACTTTTCCCGCGTTCGCTGAGACAGTATTCCACCCTGGGCGGCACCTCCGCGAATACCTCGCGGCTGACGAGGCCGTCGTTTTCGAGGTGGCGCAGCGTGGAGGTCAGCATCTTTTGCGAGATGTCGGGTATCTGCCGCCACAATTCCTTGAACCGCAACATCTCTTGCTGCTCCAGCGTATAGAGCACTAACAGCGACCATTTGTCGGTGATGCGCGAAATCACGTTGCGGATGGGGCAGTCGGGGAACGTGGCGTTCTGTATCTCTTCTTTCTTCATCGCTTTTGCTTTTTCGCCGCAAAAATACACAAAATATTCTATTTCACAGTCACTTACCTTCGGTCAATATACGCACCTTTTGGTTAGTTTTGCTGAAAACTAATAGATTAAAAAATGGTGTCAGCTAAAAGTCACGTGTAAACAGTGAGGATATGATTCGCGCTTCATCTTTGACTTTTGTCTTTGTTTAATCCAATAAGGAAAAAGCGTAAAAGAATAGGATGACGTATATGGGCACAAAAACAATATAAAAAGCGGACACTAAGCTGGCCTTAAAATGTTTCATGTTGGATTCTTTTAACATGTTCCACAAATTCACAGGTATGCCTGCGAATATCATCACCAGAAAGTTTATGAAAGCTACGATCCAGCTGCTTTCAAGTATAAAAGCAATTGCGGATTTGTCTTCAACGAAATACATGTCTTTCCACAAGGCTAATATGAGAACAACGGCAATACAACCCAAAAGCATAAAAAGTCTGGATACGCACAACAAAACTTTCATATCAATAAGTCGTTTTTAATACGTGGAATTGATTGTTTTATTAACGCTGCAAGAGTGGGGATTATTGTGAAGGAGTCATGCTAAATCCTTGTGTAGAGAAAAATATGCGGATAGTGAACAATTGTGTTGTATTTTTACTTCTGGATCCCTTTTCGATATTCGCTCGGCAAGAATCCGGTGTGGGCTTTGAAATACTTCCGGAAGGTGAACTGTTCGGGGAAGCCGTGGTGTGTTTCGCCGTGATTTTCTTCATCAGCTTCCGCTCACCGCTCTATTGGAAACTCGGCAAGAAAGCGGGATACGCGCTGACCGAGCAGAGCGCCTTCGGGGCAATGGAGAGGTAGATTCGGATTTGCCGCTTGCAGTCGCTTAATCGGTTAAGCAAATTTACTTCAAAAATGCTTAGCGGAATAAGCAAAAAAATGTATCCTTGTCGGAATTCTTAAAAAACAGATTGGAGACATTGAACAGCTTCAGGAAAGATTCCATTTAGCCAACGTAATCAAAAAGGCAAGCCGTATGTCGGTTCATCTTCGCAAACCCTGTCTGCCAGATTGTAAAAATCCGCGATTGGAATGTCTTTGATTTTGTTCCGGTATTCCTCCACTTTGTGAGGATTTGATATTTCTAATTTGCGTTGTTTACCCATTTCGGCAAATGATTTGTCCTGCTCAATTCCTAAATAACGTCTTCCTATCAAATTTGCGGCAATTCCTGTTGTGCTACTCCCTGCAAATGGGTCGAGAACCCATGCGTTTTTATGGGTAGCGGCTAAGATGATGCGAGTCAACAAAGCGAGAGGTTTCTGCGTGGGGTGTTTGCCGCATGATTTTTCCCATGGAGCAATGGCTGGCAAACGCCACACATCAGTCATCTGCTTGTTGTCATTGAGTTGCTTCATGAGTTCGTAATTAAAAATATGGGGGACCTTTTGCGATTTACGCGCCCAAATGATAAATTCTGTGGAATATGTGAAATAGCGACATGAGATATTGGGTGGAGGATTCGTTTTTGCCCACGTTACCACATTCAAAATTTTGTAACCCAATTCGGTAAGGGCATTTGCAACTGAAAAAATATTGTGATATGTTCCCGAAATCCATACGGATCCGTTTTCTTTCAGTTTATCACGACATAGTGAAAGCCATTTGAGGTTAAATTCGTTGATATGGGTTGGTGTTCCTCCCTTGTCCCAATCCCCTTTGTTCACACTCACAATTTTCCCACTTTGGACGCTTATTCCATCGTTGGAAAGGAAATATGGCGGGTCAGCGAAAACCATATCAAATTTGAAATTGAACTGTGGCAACAATTCAAAACAATCACCATTAAGGATGGTAAAAGCAGAATCGGAAGACTTGTAATACGGAGTAATCATTTAGCGATAGGTTGCTGTTGAAACAATTCTAAAAATGTCATTATGTTCTCTTAATTGTTCAAGTAGTCGTCTGAACATGTACGCATCAGTCCTGTTCGTTTTTTCTTGAATCATGAGTAGTTTTGCCAATAAAATCAAGAATTTCACGCTGTATTCACCATGTTGGGCCAAGGAAGCGTACCGGGAAGCTTCGTTATTCACTTCTTCGATTAGCGTTGCTGTGTCAAGCAGACGACCCCGTTCCTCTTCGCTCGTAATAGGTGTGGCTTGTTCCCACAGACTAATCAGAAAATCCAAAAGACTGTCTGTTGCTTCAGCATCACTGTAATGTTTTATCATTATATCAACAGCCCAATGGATATGTTTAGGTGTTCGAATCCTGCTCCATTTTCCATTTTCATACTGCCGATATTTTATGAGAATGTCGTAATCCGATAGTTCCCCTTGATATACGCCAATCATATAAGTTCCATTAACAGGAATCTCAGCCAATAATTCTTTGTCACGAATTTGCATTGAATCGCTCATATTGTAGATGTTTATAGTTCGAGTTTAATAGTTTTGACGAAATCGTAAAGGGTAGTCAAGTTAAAAACTTTAGGAATCACATAGAACGCCTCTTCCAACTTGTTCTTTGCAGAAAGCCATCCTTGCCCATCCGTTATCCACACAAACTCAAATCCTTTAACCGCATTTATTTTCGGCGCAAGTTCGGAATAAGCTCTTGCAACTTCATTTAATTTCGAACCACCACCGCTATAAAAATTGACTTCTACAAGATACGTTGTTGTTTTCGTAGTAATAACAAAATCAAATCTTTTTATATCCTCACCAAGAACATACAATGGTGGATAATCCGTTGAATAGACTTCTTGTTTATATGGGATTTTCTCTGAGCGTAATATAGCGGCGACAGTGTTTTCCATTATATGACCGCTTCTGTTTTTTCGTGCATTTGTATCCAATCCGGTCTCAACTCCAAACACGAAGTCAACCAAGTTGGTTACTTGCCTATTTTGAAAAAGCATTTGCAATCCTGTGTCATTCAAATATTCCAAAACACCTTCGGGTGAATCAAAGAAACGCTGTATCATCTGAACTTCCCCTCTGCGATTAATTGCCTTTTTTCCATCAGAAGTTCTCACGGCTATAAGGATGTCAAGAACATTAAAGACACTTGGATTTTCTCGCCAGAGTTCATTCACTGCCGTCTCCATATCGTATTGACCTATTAAATAGTTCAACTGATTCAATTTCATGGCAATTTGACGAACATTCCTTGAGATTTTCTCAAAGTCGCAAAAGAAGTCCAACGAAGCATTTGTTTCTTTCAGTTGAGACATAAACCGTTCAAAATCTTCTTTTTGTTTCATGTTCATTATATTAGTCGATTGGTTAAAACTTGAGTAAGGTTCATTTCTCTTGATATAGTTCTATTTTAGCATAGCACAAACTCTTTTTTCGCTATAGTGGGCTTGTTCATAATCAATAATTCCGTCAGTTTTCCTCGTTTACTTGCTACAGCATTTACAGAACGAGAGGCATATACTCTCAATATTTCAAACGAGTTGTATATTTCCTCAAAAAACAAATCTTCAGGATTTTTTGACGAACAGTCGGAATTGCTTAACATCCATAAGCACCTTCTTTTGTTAGCGATTTTCCGACAATAGCTTGCAAGCCGTCGCTGCTCATCATCATCAAAGGTGTCCTTAACATAATTGTTAAAACTGGATGTGGTGTTTAACGGACGGTATGGTGGATCAAAATAAAAGAACGACAAATCTTTCTCAACAATTCTTGATTCGGTTTCTTCAAAATCTCCACATAAAATTTCTACTTCAAATTGATTCAACAGTTCACTGTCGGCATAAATAACCTCCTCGTTGCATATCGAAGGATTTGCATAACGTCCGAACGGAACATTGAATTTCCCTTTGCTGTTTTCCCTATAAAGTCCGTTAAAGCAAGTACGGTTTAAAAACAACAGCAAGATGGTTTTTTCAAGTCTATCCAGAACCTCACTGTTGAATTGTTCCCTTATTTTCAAATAAAAATCTTTCCTGCATTCTTCGTTTTGAAGCGAAAGATATTCATGTTCAATCCTATTCAATCCCTTGATTAACCCTTCTGGATTAGATTTTACAACGCTATAGGCATCTGTCAGGTTTGCATTTATATCATTGATAACCACCCGTTTGATGTTCGGAAACTTCTGCAACATGAAAAACAGCATCGCCCCGCCTCCCACAAAGGGTTCTATGTAGGTGAACTCCTCGTGATACAGCTCTTTCGGAAGGTGTTCCTCTATCTGCCCCAGCAACTGTCCCTTCCCACCAACCCATTTCAAGAATGGCTTCGCCTTGATTTTCAAATTGTTATCAGTGTTCATCGTCGTTTGAATTTAACCAGCAAAGATACTCAAAATATTCTCATCTGCGGAAGAAACATTCCGAAAAACGCTCCACCGTCCAAAACAAGTTCACACAAAACCGTCTGGGTCATACTTGCGAAACTTGTCTTCGACACTCGCTCGGTAAGAAAGCGGGTTACGAATTTACCGCCGAGGGTGACACGCCGTATCGCTGTTTGAAGATGCGGCTGAAATGGGTGGGATTCTCGAACCCGAGGCTGTAGGCCACATCGGCGACAGACATTCGGGAGGACTGGGGCATCTGGCGGGCCTTCGAGAGCCTCTTTTCGCGGATCCACGTGGCGGGTGGCTCACCATAGATGCTCTGGAAGTCGCGCTTGAAGCTGGAGAGCGAACGGCCGGAGAGGTACGCCAGCTCTTCGAGCGATATGGGCGAGGTGTAGTTCTCCTCCACCACGCGGTGCACATCAACCCGGACGGGCTGACGCAACTGGAGCATCTGGCGGAAGATGTTCTTCGAGCAGTCCATCACGTTGTAAAGCAGCTCCATAACTTTTAGACGCAATAGTCCGGGACTGATCTGCGACGGGTCGTTGAAGTAAGGCGACAGCGACCAGCAGTAGGCCACGAGGCGGTCGCTCATGGGCGAGACCTGTGCGCCGAGCTCTTCCGTCATCGGCGGCACTTTGACCTGCTGAGTGGTGAGGAAATCCTTGAGCAGTTCGTCATTGATGGCGAACAACAGACTCTCGAAGAGTCCGGTTTCGGGCGAGCCGTGCTTCTCATAGCTGACGCTGTGAGCCTTGCGCAGCAGAATCATCTCGTTCTTGCCCACAGTCCACGTCTGTCGGCCGCAAGCCAGTTTCACGCTTCCACCCAACACCACATAGAGAAGATGCTGTTCAAGGAAGAATGTGCCGTTCTCGCCAGCCGTCACGATGCACTGGTCGATGATGCTGCCGCCGTCAAGCATGAGCGACGACGTGGTGCAGTCGCCGCTGATCAGAGCCGAAGGGAATTTCGTTATCTTTGTCATACAAACAATTTGGTCTGCAAAATTAGTAAAATCTTGCAGACC
>JAFXPL010000124.1 GCA_017527945.1 Bacteroidales bacterium
GAAGAAGTCGGACTCCCAGTTGAGCTGCATCTCGACCAGGAAGGTCGCGCCGGCGGAGTCGGTGCAGTGCAGATCGACGATGCTGTCCTTGCGGGTTGGTGTCTCGGGCATCAGTTCGGGCGGGAGGTATCGCAGGTCGGTGATGGTGCGGCCCTCCTCCAAGGGGAGGAAGGCGTTGAGCAGGCTGGCGGCGAGGTCGATGTGCTCGCCGAAGACCTTCCGGAAGGTGACGTCGGTCACGGGGCTGAAGTATTTGCAGTAGTTCTTCATGACGACAAGTTTTAGGTTGCAAAGATACAACGGAAAAACGCTGTTGTCAAGGGTTTTGCGAAATTTTTCTGTTGTCTGTTAATCAGACTGTTGCAATGTTTGATTTAACAATTCGATTCGGAATTGTAAATTTTTGAGCGCGGGTTTCGCAGGATTTTAAGGCTGTTCGACGAAATCCTTAGTCTGCTAACCCTCTCACCTTGAATGTCGGTTCCTCGTCTAACAGCGGGAACATGACCCGGACTTCCACCTCTTCGTTCGGCTTCAGGTCAAAGTAGTTGTCGAAAATGATGACAGGGTAGCCGTGGGTCTCCTCGATGAAAACCCCTTTTTGCAACGTTTTGGCAGACAGTCGGATGGTGGCGTTGTGGTTGCCGTAGATGATCTTGGTTTGCAGGTCCCCTCGGTTGAGTTTTAACATCTTGGGCTTCGCAAAATAGGTCAAGTATTGCAACTTTTCGCCTTTTTTGGGGGTGAAGAAGGCTTCCACATACACCTCGCCTGCGTTTTTGACCGATTTCGGCCGGGAAACGGTGACGGCTTTGATGCTGCTGCCGGCGGTTGCGCTCACGTTTACCGCGGCCGAATCAACCAACGTGCCGTCCATCTTGCGGATGGCCCAGACCAGCTCGCCCGCGACGGTCTCGAAAGCGTCGTTGATGACGTACAGTTCGATGGAGTCCTGCGAGAGGCGCCTTGAAGCGATGGCGACGTTGGCGTAGAGGCTCGGTAGCGCGTAGTACAGTGCCTTCGGATGCCCGGCCACGTCGATGCAGCTCCAGGAGGCTACGGGCCAGCAGTCGTTGAGCTGCCAGAGGAGCGTGCCGCTGCACTTGTCGTGCTGGATGCGGTGTGCCTCGATGGCCTGCGCGATGCCGTCGCGCTGCACCAGCTGACTGATATAGACGAATTTTTCGAGATTGTTGGTGTCTTTGTAGCCGTAGAGGTCCTCCATCGCTTTCAGGATGATGGGTACCCCGCGGCCATGCTTCTGGTGGTTGCGCATAGACGGTGAGCGAAGATCGCGTTCGCCTTCAGGGATGAAGGCGTTCCAGAGGGCCATCTCAGGGTAGGCCTGGAAGCCGTACTCGGTCATGAAGCGGCCGGTCTTCTCCCACCATATCTCGAAGGGCAGCTCACCCCACCAGACCCCCCAATAGTGGCTGCAGCCGTGGGTGGTGCACTCAGGATGTCCCCAGCCGTAGGTCGGCGAGGAGTGCACGTAGTTGGGCTTGTGCATGTTTTCTGTGCAGACTCTCGGCAACAGCTTTTCGAAAAGTTGCTCGTAATCCTGGTACATCTTGGCGTATTGCAGGTCGGTATAGCCTAACGCATCTTTCCAACCCCAGTCTTCCAAGCCGTTGTGCACCTCGTTGTTGCCGCACCATGTGGCAAGGCAGGCGTGATGGCGCAACCGTTTTACCTGCTCCGTCGCCTCCGCCTCCACATTGTCCATGAAGGCTTTGTCACCCGGGTAGATGTTGCAGGCGAACATGAAGTCTTGCCACACGAGGATGCCCAGGTAGTCGCAGAGCTCGTAGAAATCATCATGCTCGTACAAACCGCCGCCCCAAACCCGTAACATGTTCATGTTTGCGTCTTTGGCCTGCCGAATCAACTCGTCGTAGCGTTCTTATCCCTCGCTGCGGGCGAGCGTGCCCGGGTACGAAGAAGCCGGAATCCAGTCGGCACCGCGCATGAAAAGCGGTCGGCCGTTGACGATGAACTGGAACGATTCGCCGATGCTGTCTCGCTTCTGGACGAGCTCCACTGTACGCAGTCCGTGGGTGTGCGTGATGTCGTTGTCAACACGGCTATCCTTGACCGTAAAGTAATAGAGGTGGGGTTCGCCTGCGCCGTTCGGCCACCACAACTTGGGATTCTCGATGGTCACGGGGATGACCACTTTGTTGTTGCCCTTGTGCAGTCTCGCCTTGTACTGGATTTCCTGACTGTAGTCATCCATGTCGGTGATAGTCAGCAAAAGATTGGTGGTCAGCTTTTTCTCTGCTTGGATTTCCACTTCCACCTCTGAAATCCAGGGTCTGTTCGCATCGAGAGAGGGCTCGGTGTCTTTGACATAGAAGTCGTTGATTTTCATATCGTTCCAAGACTCGATATAGACATCCTTCCAGATGCCGCAGGTGTTGAGCTTCGGCCCCCAGTCCCAACCGCTCTCGTACTGCGCCTTGCGGGTGAAGACGCGGTTGTCGGGGAGCTTGTACGGCAACTTCGATGCCGCAATGCTGTCGAACGGGGCGGAGGGCAGGAAACGGACGCGAAGTTCGTTCCCCACTTCGTCCAGTTTTTCGGGCATCGGAAAGCGCCAGGTGCGGAACATGTTGTTGGTCAGCGAATCTCCGGTCGTTGCCACCAAGCGTGTTCCGTTGATATAGACTTCCGCGTAAGTGTCCAATCCCTCAAACACTAACTCGTTGTGTGCGAATGTTTTGCCATGTCCGCAGCTTTTGTCGAAGTGGACAACGTATTCCCAAACGCTGTCGGACACCCACTGCACTTTCGATTCGTTGTCGCCGTAGAACGGGTCGGGAATCAGCTTGTTGGCGAGCAGGTCGTCGTGGATGTTGCCCGGTACGGTAGCAGGATGTTCGTTGAATATCTCGCCTTGAAGGCGGACTTTCCACTCGTTGTTTAGGCATCCGTGCTGCGAATTGAGATAACGGCGCTCGTAGCCGGTGCGGGTGTTGGTGTGGCAACCGGCGAGAAGGACGACGGCGAGGACGAGGATGGGGATATGCGCTTTTTTCATAATGCTTTTTCTTGATGGCTGGTTATCGTTGTTTTCGCGTCATTAAATAATCGTTTTAGACAGGCAGAGGTCAGACAATCACCTTCACCCTGAACCCCAGTTTCGTGGGCTCTTCGATAATCTCGCGCGAGAGGTCGCGGATTTCGTCTATCGTGTGCGGGTCGCAGCCGTCTGCCCGCAAGGGGGAGGTTGCCAGGTCTTTAACCATGAAATCCAAGGACACGAGCTCGTGCTGTTCGCTGTAGGAGATGCGCACCGTCAGGGGGCGGTAGTGTGCCATGACGGACAGTACCATCTTGTCGGTGATTTGCCGTATATTGTCGATTTTCTCGGCGAAGTTGTATTTTTGGCAGAAACGCATCATTTGCGCGTGCATTTCCATCATGTCGAATGCGGGGCCCTGGATCTCGAACAGCTGCTTGTAGATGCGCTGCACGAAAGCCTTGGTGGCGCTGTGGACAGGGTGTTCGAAAATCTGCTCCGGCGTGCCGTCCTCGTGGATGCCCCCGTCGTACATGAAGAAGATGCGGGAGCAGACGTCGTGGGCGAACTTGAGCTTGTGGGTGACGATAAGCATGGTCATCCCTTCTTTCGCTAACTGTCGGATGACGCTCATCACCTCGCCGACCATGGAGGGGTCGAGGGCGGAGAGCGGTTCATCGAAGAGCATCACCTCGGGCTGCATGACTAACGAGCGGGCGATGGCGACGCGCTGCCGCTGGCCGCCGGCCAGATCGGAAGGCATGGCGTTGCACCGGTCGTCAAGCCCCACCTTGTGGAGCATGGCCATCGCCTCCTTTTCCGCCTCCGAACGGCTTAGCCCTTTCAGCTTCATAGGCGCAAGGGTGAGGTTTTCCAGCACGTTGAGATGGTCGAACAGGTTGAAGGACTGGAACACCATACCCATGCGCTGCCGCAACTTGTTGATCGGGTAGCCCTTTGATAGGATGTTTTGGTTCTCAAAATAGATTTCGCCTGTCGTGGGGGGCGTCATCAGGTTGAGAGTTTGCAGGAAAGTGCTCTTGCCCGTTCCGGAAGGACCGATGATGCCGATCACTTCACCCCGGTGGATTTCACAGTTGACATCCTTCAGCACCTCGTGGAGGCTGCCGTCGGGGTTGATGAATATTTTGGAAAGGTGTTTGACCGTAATCATATTGTTGTGGCTATTTTGAAAAGAAAGTCGAGGAGTTTGCCCATCAGCCAGGCCAGGATGAAATAGATGATGGTGATGAGAAACAGCGGGAAGACGGCTTCGAAGGTGCGTGCGCGAATCATGTCGCATGCGCGGGTGAGGTCCTGGATGGCCAAATACCCGACCACCGAGGTGTTCTTGATGAGCGACACGGCCTCGCTCTTGTACTGCGGGCGGATGTCCTTCAAGGCTTGCGGACCGGTGATGTAGCGGAGAATCTGCGCCGGGGTGAACCCGAGCGCCAGTCCCGCTTTGTAGGTGTTTTCGCCGATGGCCGTGATGGCGTTGTCCATCATGTTGGCGAATGTGGATGCGAACGTCATGGAGAAGGCCACCACGGCCACCGCCACGCTGTTGACGCCCACCAGCACGATGTAGAAGAGGATCATCAGCAGCACCACCAAGGGAATGCCTTTGAGAATGCTGGAATACATTTTGGCCGTCGTGATCATCCATTTGCGGTGGCTTCTCCGCATGGCTAACAGGCCTATGCCGAGCATGCTGCCGAAGAGCAGCGAGAGCAGGGTGATTTCGATCGTCACCCAAAGTCCCTTCGCCAAAAACAGCCACCGGTTCTCCACCAGCAAGTTGCTGTTGACCGAGCCTTTGATGTCTGACATGTCGGGAACACTTCTCCCTTTCTCCGCCGACTTGTCCACGATGAAATAGGCGCCGTAGCCGTAGTAGTAGGTGTCGGTGAGGGCGAGTAACCGTTGCCGCTCCTGCGTGGCGAAAAGCATGCCGCCGGCGATGTCGATGCTTCCGGACTGGAGTGCGGGTACCAGCGCGGAGAAGTCGAAGAGCCGGTATTCGACCGGGCGGCCGATGTACTCGCCGAAGCGGTTCAGGATTTCGATTTCAAATCCGTACCAGTCGTGGCCGATCATATAGGAGATGGGGGCGGTGGTGTAGTAGGTGCCCACCACGATTGGCTCGCCGGGCAAAGAGTCGCTGGTTTCGGGCATGGGGACCTTCGCGTAGTCGATGGCCTCCATCCATTTGCCCGTGATCTCAAGCAGCTCCCCGGAGGCTTTCAGCTTTGAAAGGAATTCGTTGAACTTGTTCACCAAATCTATGTTCGACTTGGCGCAGGCGAAGGCGCACGGGTAACTCTTCTCGGTGCGGAAGGCAATCTTGATTCCGTTCTTGCGGAGCAGCGAGTCGGAAAGGCTCACTTCGTCATACAGGATGGCGTCGATGCGGCCTTTGTGGAGCGAGGCGATCAGGTCGGGCAGGGTGGGCTGGCGCACGATACGGAAGTAGCTGTTGCCGGCCATGTCGATTTCAAAGCTGGAGCCCGTCAGCGTGCCCACCACTTTGCCGTTCAGGTCTTCAATCGTGGTGATTTCTTTGTCGGCGGGTTGTTGTTCTTCCTTCTTTTCGCATGCAATGAAGCAGAGGACGATAAATAGGAAAAGTAATTTTTTCATGCGGGCGGGATTGGGTTAACGGGATTCGTTTTCAGGGCCGAAGGTTGCCTCTAACAAGGAGAGGAACTCCTGGTAGGGGAGGGTGCCGTCCAGGTCTGCCAGCGCCACTGCGAGGTTCCGGTAGTACCAGGCTACATCCTCCATGCCGTTGGGTGCGCTGAAGCGTTGCCAAAGCCGGTCGCCGATCTGCCTGTAGTCGTGGGCGATGGCACGGAGATTGGAGAGTTTGTCGCCGATGGCTACCACTTTGCAGTCGTAAGGGGCGGACGCGAGGAGATCGACCTGTGCCTGCCTGCGGACGCGCCACGGGGTGCCCTTGGGCAGCGGGGCGGTCTCGTGCTGCACGAGCGTGGCCACTCTTGCGCCGAAGCGTTCGCGAATCTGTTCCAGTGTCGCGTCGGTGTCCTCCACGGTGTCGTGCAGGATGGCGGCGGCCAGCATCTCGGGGTCGGAGGTGACGGTGGCCACAATGGCGGCGGCCTCCATGGGGTGTATGATGTAGGGGAAGTTTTTCCCGCGCCGCTCTGTGCCGCTGTGCGCGTCGGTGGCAAACTTCACGGCCTCGTCGAAAAGTCGGGTGTCAAGGGGATTGTTCATGATGGTTATAGGAGGTTGATTTGTTTCGCTTGCCCATAGACGCGTGCCGCGCGGGCTTTGTTGTAGTCGTTCTCGCCGTAGAGGGCGTTGAAAAGGAGTACCAGCCCGGCCTCGCCGAACCCCTGCTTCAGGATATAGACGATGCAGAGGTTCTGGAGCGCCACCGACTTGGCCAGGATGTCGAGCCCGGTGCCGGCCAGCTGGATGAGCGCCAGCTGGTAGGCGCTGTCGCTGTTCTCGTTGCGCATTCTGACAATGTCGCCGATGGTCTTCATGTCCATCTCGCGGAACACGTTGTAGTAGGGCATGAGGCTGTCCTCGTAAATCTCGGCCTGGTTGATGGCCGCTATCTTGTCGGTGAGGCGCTTGAAGGGGTTCACGGCAAGGAAGCTGCGGAAGGTGTCGCCGTTGAGCGGCACTTCGTCGAAGTTCCCGCTCGCCACGAGCGACTGGACGTTGCGGCGGTAGGTGTTGATCTCCTTGCGGATATGGGTGAACTGCTCGTCCGCCAGCTCCAGCATCCCGGCCAAGCGGCTCATGCTCCGCTGGTACTCGGTTGGGATCTCGACAGCGCTTTTGTACCCCATGTCGTGGTACATGTTGGCCCAAACATGCTGCAGCGTGCTGCGCATCTGGAGCTCGAAGCGGATCTGGTTCAGCTCCGGCATGTCAGGGTCGTGGAACAGCGCCTTCGGGATGCGGCAGATATAGTGGAGCGACATGTAGCCGAAGCGGTCGAACTCCAGCATCTTGCGCTTATCGACCGAGTTCTCCCAGTCGATCTCGAACAGCTGCTCCGCCAGCGCCGAAATGATATCGACCTCGTCGCTGAAAAAGGTGATGATGCGGACGCCGAGGATGTCGGTGATGTCGGAGAGACCGTGGTATTTGAACCCTTTCAGCTCCAGTTTCCCGATGAGGCTGTCCTCGGTTTTGATGCGTGCCTCCATGCCAGCCACGACTATCTGGTTGCTGTCGAGGCGTTTGCGCAAGCATTCCAGCACCACCGTCTTGGCGCTCTCAAAGAGCGGTAATTTTTCGTGATACTCGTCGAGTATCATCTCGCAATGCAGGTCGAGTTTCATGAAACTTCTAATTGATGTGATGCTATACAATCGTGATGATGTTCGAGAACCCGGTGATGTCGAACACCTCTTTCACCTGGGGGTTCATGTTCCGCATCACCAGCTTCCCTTTGTGCGCCATGGCGCTCTTCTGCATCATCAGGAAGATGCGGAGCCCCTGCGAGGATGTGTAGGTCAGGTTCGTGCAGTCGATGTCGATGTCCAGGCCCTCCGCCTGCATGAGCGGGTTGACGGCCTCCAGAAACTGATCGGCGTTGGAGGTGTCGATCCGTCCGTCTAACGTCACGAATGTTTTGCCATTTTCTTGGTTTATGGAGAGATTCATGTTTTCCATATTTCTTGCAAGTCTTAGGTTTTGTGATTATCTTTTTTGTATTTTTTTGGTCATGGTGAGCACGTTGTTGCCGTCCTCGTAGCGGTAGCGGATGCTGTCCATCATCTTCTTGCAGAGGAAGATGCCGAGTCCGCCGATATTGCGTTCTTCTGCGGGCAGAAGGGTGTCGGGGTCTTCCATCTCCAAGGGGTTGAACGGCACTCCGGCGTCGCGGAGCTCGATGGTGAGCACGAGCGTGTCCTGGTCAAGGTTGGTGCCGGCTTCAAGCCACCCGATGCCGCCGTCGTAGGCATAGCGCACCACGTTCTCCACGGCCTCCTCGATGGACAGGCGCAGTTTGAACCGTAGCTCCTCGTCGTCGGGAATGTCCGGGGAAGACATCAGGAACTCAATGATCTCGCTGCTTTTGTCCTTGATAGGGTTAAAACGTTTCTTCATATTTGTAATGGATTTAATGGGCTAAACAATCAGGTTCAGAATGGTGATGTCGTCGTTCTGCGGGAAGCCGTCGGCGAAGGCCCGCACGGTGTCGAGAAGGCTTTCGTCCGCCGTTTTCGGGTCGGTGGCGGGGCTGAGCTGCCGGCACCATTCCATCATCCGGTCGTTGCCGAAGAACTCGCCGCGGCCGTTTTCCGCCTCGGTGACGCCGTCGGTATAGGCAAAGATCCGGGTCCCGGCGTCAAAGTCGATGCTCTCCTCCACGTATGGGAAATCCGAAAACAGCCCGACGGCGATGTTCGGCTTGGCCTTCAGGAAATAGGGCTCTCCGTTTTTGGGGATGACGACGAGAGGGTTGTGCCCGGCGTTGCAGTAGTCCAGATGTCTGGTTTTCAAATTGATGCGGCCGACGAACAGGGTTACGAACATGTCGCGGCTGTTTGCGTCGCACACTCCGTTGTTGATGCGGGTGAGGGTTTCGTTCAGCGGGAGTCCGGTTCCGGCCACGAAGCGCAACGCGGAGCGCGTGATGGCCATCATCAGGGCTGCGGGCACGCCTTTGCCCGACACGTCGCCGATGGCGAAATAGAGCTGGTCGCCTCGCAGGGCGAAGTCGTAGAGGTCGCCCCCTACCTCTTTGGCGGGGATCAGCATGGCGTGGAACTGCGGCGGGAAGTCGGTGCGCAACATGCCCATCTGGATGTTGCGGGCCACGTTGAGCTCCGACTCCATCCGCTCGTTGGCCGCCGTGGAGGTCTTCAGCTCCTCGATGTAGGTGGCGATGGAATTCTGCATGTAGGTGAAGCTGTCGCGCAAATGCATGAGCTCGTCGTGGCTGGAAATCTCGGGCAGCTTCGTCTTGAAGTCCCCTTTTGCCATTGCGAGCGCCGCCTCCGAGAGCTCCGTGACGGGGCGGGTCATGCGCTGTATGGCTCTGCGACAAGAGAAGAAAATGACAGCGAGACCGATTAAACCAATGATAATCAGGCTAATGTGCATTTGGCTGGAACGGCGCAGCACATCGTGGTAGGGGCAGGTGATGCTGAGCATCCATCCGTTGTGCAAGGGACCGTAAACCACAAACGATATCTCGCGGCCCCTGCCTACGCTTCGCCTCATGCTGTCCTTTTTGCTCCTGAAGTCCTCCACCAGATTCTCGAAAGAACTGCTCCCGAGGAAACTGCGTCTGTAGCGGTTGATCAGGTCGGAATCGGAACGCTTGATGCCGGCGATGTTTTTCTCGTCGAAGATGAGGGCGGTGATGGCGTTGTCGTAGGGACGAAGGCCCTCCACGGTGTTTTCAATCTGGTCGATGGCCATGTCGGCGGCCACCACGGCATAGACGCGAAGGGCGGAATCCACCAAGGGGTAGCAGTAGGTGGCGAGTTTCGAGGTCCGGGAGTCGGAAGCAGGGTGGGGGGTGGTCCAGAAAGGCGTTTTGGTTGAGGATAGTCTCTTGGTGTCCCAGAAAGTCGTGAATTTCTGAAGCTGATTGCCCGACGGGTGGAAATCGTGAATGCCGTTGTCGTCGCGGTAGCTGAAGATGGCCGGGCGGCTGTGGTCGATGCTCCCGTCGGGGCGGAGAAAGAGGATGGCGCAGCCGTTGATCAGGTGGCTGACCTCCACCGTGCGCGAGGCGATGGCCTGCAGCGCCTGGGGCTGGTCTTGCATGGCCGACATGTAGGCGGCCACCGACTGTGTGGAAATCTCCACCTCGGACAGCGGCTTCTCCAGCTCGCTGATGGTCCCGCGCAAGATGTGCTGGGCGGAACGGGTGGCCTCATCGGCGATGATTTTGTGCGAGACAATGGCCACAATCACCATAGCCGTGAAAAAAATGGCAGACACAATTCCGATAATTCGCCAACTCAGCCTGTTAGAAAAGGATTTGTTTCTCTTTGTCATCTTTTGTCGTCAGCTTGATAAGCTAATAATTTGAAAGGCGCAAAGATACAAAAAATAAGGTTAGGAGAAAGCCGCGCGACAATTTTTTTGTCACAGTATTAGTTTCACGCGGAAGCCTCGCTTGGTGGGCTCCTCCACCACCTGTCGGCACTGTTTGCCCAGTTCGTTTCGCTGGTTGTCAGTCAGCGGTGTAGTCTCCATTTTCTCCACCATGAAATCCAAGGCAGTGACACCTGACATTTCGCTGTGGGTGATACGCACCGTGATGGGGCGGTGGGCGGCCATCACATCGTTGAGCATCTTGTCGCAGAGCTGCCGTGCCGTCTCCTGTTTCTCAGGGATGCTGTATTTGAGGCAGAAAGCGTTGATGGCAGAGTGCATGCCGAGGAAGTCGAAGTCCGGGCCGTCAATTTCAAACACCTCCTTGCGGATGCGCTGTATGAAAGCCTTGGTGGCGCTGTGGACGGGCGACTCGAAGATCTGCGCGGGGGATCCGTCCTCGTGAATGTAGCCGTCGTACATGAAGAAGATGCGCGTGCTCACGTCGTGGGCGAACTTCATTTCGTGGGTGACGATGAGCATGGTCATGCCTTCATCGGCCAGCTGGCGGATGACGCTGAGCACCTCGCCCACCATGGTGGGGTCAAGCGCCGAAGTGGGCTCGTCGAAGAGGATGATGTCGGGCTTCATGGCTAAGCAGCGGGCGATGGCCACACGCTGCTTTTGGCCGCCGGAGAGGCTCGTCGGATAGACGTCGGCCTTCTCGGCCAGCCCTACCTTGCGCAGGAGCGCCATCCCTTCCTCCTGCGCCTTGTCCACGGGCTCGTGACGCAGCTGGCAAGGGGCAAGCATAACGTTCTCCAGCACGGTTTTATGGCTGAAGAGGTTGAACGACTGGAAAACCATCCCCATCTTCTGGCGTAGGAGATGGATTGGATAACCTTTTGCAAGGATGTTCTCCCCATCGACCAGAATTTCTCCTGCGGTAGGGTGCTCCAACAGGTTAAGGCATCGCAATAGAGTACTTTTGCCTGTGCCCGAGGGACCGATGATGGAAATGACCTCGCCGCGATGCACATCGGCGTTGATGTCTCGCAAAACATCCAGATTCTCAAAGGTTTTCTTCAGATGGCTGATGCGTATGACGGGACTGCCGGAGGGTTGAGCGGAGGATGGGGCGGTGAGTGTTGAGGGTTGGGACATGTCGCGTTTACGGCGGACGAGGAACCATGCGCCACCACCCATTAAGAGAACAAGGATGGAGGCCACCCACGGCCATTTGCTCGTCCCTTTCCCGGTGTCGGGCGACGGTGAAGAAGGGGCGAGGATCCCCGCTTCCCCTTTGCGTGTGATAAGCAAGATGTGCGACTCGAAATATCCGTCAGAGAAGAGCACCTGCTTCTGTCGCTCCTCGGTGATGCTGATGGCTCCCATGGCCATATCGACCTTGCCCGTCTGCACGGCAGGGATTTGCGCGGCAAAGTCCATCACGAGGAACTCCAGTTTCCAGTTGCGCCTGTTGGCCCACTCTGTCAGAATATCCACTTCAATGCCGGAAGGCTTTCCTGAGCAGATGAAATTGAACGGTGGCATGGAGGGATAAATGGCCACGCGCAGGGGCTTCCCCGTTCCGCGCTGCTTGGGTATGTCCAGTGCTGAAGGGTCGTCTGCATTGGTCCAACGGTTCAGAATATTCTGATAAGTTCCGTCGTCTTTGATATCGGCCAGGTAATTGTTGAAATCTTGTTGTAACTCGCTGTTTCCCAGTTGGAAACAGGTACCGACCTGAATTGGTGCCAGACCTGTGCCTACAGAGTCCACCTTGGAAGTCACTTCCTTGTTGAACGTCATTGTCAAACTTTCGAAACCGGCCACATCCACCTTGCCGTTTTCTAAGGCGGCCAACAGGTCGGCATAGGAGGCCACACGCTGTATGTCGGCATCCGGTGCCAACTCGGTGACGACCATGTCCTGTATGCTGCCGATGACGACGCCCACTTTCTTCCCGCTGAGGGCTTTGAACACGGCTGGAACGTCCGTCCGCGCGTCTGTGGTGGAGGCTTTCTTGCTGTCCGACAGCAGAGAGGGCACATAGCAGGCCGTTCCGCCGATCACCAGAGCCACAGCTGCTACGATGGCCTTCGTGCGCTTACGCTGCACCAGTGAGGTGAGCAGCATCCCGATGAGCCAGGCAATGATAAAATAGATGATGGCCGTCACGATGAGAGGGAAGAAGGCGTCGAAGGTTCGCGAGCGTATCAGGTCGGAGGCCCTCGTCATGTCGGCCACGGCGATGTATCCCACGATGCTGGTGCCTTTCAGCAGACTTACCACCTCGCCCTGATAGATGGGCATCACCGCCTTGACCACTTGTGGCAGCACAATCCGGAAGAACGTCTGCCGCGGCGTGTAGCCCAAAGCCAGGCCCGCCTCGGTCTGGCCTCGGTCGATGCCTTGTATGGAGGTGCGCAGCATCTCGCTGACGTAGGCCGCCAAGTTCATGGCGAAAGTGACGATGGCCACCACGATGCCCGTGGTTTTCAGCGGCGCCATCACTACGTAATACATCAGCATGAGCACAACCAGTACGGGTGTGCCGCGCATGATGTCGATATACACCTTGGCCGTGCGTTGCAGCCATTTGCGTCTGCTCATGCGCATCCAGCACACCAGGCCGCCCAGTATCGTGCCCAGGACGGCGGCGCAGAGCGTGATGATCAGCGTCACCTGTAGGCCGTCGAGAATCATCCGGTAACGCTCTTCGGCAATCAGGTTGTTGGAGAAACTTTCGACCACGCGGTTTGTTCCGCCGGTGCAGCTGGCCAATGCCATACAGCCGCAGAGTGTCAGGATGGCGGCACACCCCCGTTGAATATCCTTTCTCATAAAGCGTTGGATTAATTGGCGGCAAAGATACGTTTTTTTTGCTTAGGGTAGAGGACGGAAATTGGTTCGGGCTCCCAGTCCATCGGCGGGTGTTCTGCGAAACTTAAATTTGTGTCGTACCGAAAAAAAATGTATTTTTGCCAACTTTTGAATATTCGGATTATGAACAAGTTGACGATAGTGTTGCTCTTGTGCGCATCTTGTGTGTTTTCGTTTGCGCAAAATGCTGGAAATAAAGCCGTTATAGGTTTCTATAACGTAGAAAACCTTTTCGACACGATTGACGACCCGTTGAAGAACGACGAACAGTTCCTGCCCGGCGGCGACTACCGCTGGAACACCGAACGCTACAACGCCAAGCTGGAGGCCCTCTCCAAGGTGATTGGCGAGCTGGCGCAGTTGGAAGGCGGTCTGGTGGTGCTGGGTGTCTCCGAGGTGGAGAACGAGCAGGTGCTGCTCGACCTGGCCGCCACCGAACGACTGGCTCCCTACAAACTCTCCGTCTGCCACCACGAGTCGCCCGACCGCCGAGGTGTCGATGTGGCCTTCTTCTACGATGCCGCCCGTTTCAAGATCCTCAGTACGAAGGCCTTCCCGACCATCGTGCCCAACAACCCCGACTTCATCACCCGCGACCAGTGGCTGATGACCGGCGTGTTGGACGGCGTTGACACCTTGGACATCGTCGTTAACCACTGGCCCTCGAAGTCCGGCGGCGAGAAACGCAGTCTCCCCGGCAGGATGGCCGCAGGCGCCCTCGGCCGCAGCATCGCCGACTCCGTGCTGCGCTCCCGTCCAAACGCCAAGTTCATCTACATGGGCGACCTCAACGACAACCCCACCTCCAAGTGCATCATCGCCGAAATGGCCACGAAGACGAAACCGGAGAAACTTTCGGACACCGACCTCTACAACCCCATGTGGAAGCTCTTCCGCGACGGTCTCGGCTCCTACGCCTACCGCGACTCCTGGGAAATGTTGGACAACATCATCATCTCCGGTGCGCTGGTCGATGCCGCGCCCGGCACCTACCGCTTCCGCAGCGCCCACATCTTCCGTAAGTCCTTCATGTTCACCAAGTCCGGCTCCTACATGGACTACCCCTTCCGCACCTTCGCCGGCGGTAACTATCAGGGCGGCTACAGCGACCACCTGCCGGTGTATATCGTTCTAGTTAAGAATTGAGAATTGTTGGCTGTTGGCTGTTGGCTTTGAACTTTGAACCTTGAACTTTGAACTTAGAACTTAGAATTTAGAACTTAGAACCTGAAACCTGAAACCTGAAACCTGAAACTTGAAACTAGAAACCACCATTATATGAAACGCTTAGTAATCATTCCGACTTATAAGGAAAAGGAGAACATCGAGAACATCATCCGGGCCATTTACGACCTGATCGATGTCCACATTTTGATTATCGACGACAATTCGCCGGACGGGACGGCCGACATTGTGAAGTCGCTGATGCCCGAGTTCGAGGGGCGGCTGTTCATCGAGGAGCGCAGCGGCAAGCTGGGCTTGGGCACGGCCTACATCCACGGCTTCAAGTGGGGGCTGGCGCACGGCTACGACTACCTCTTCGAGATGGACGCCGACTTCTCGCACGACCCGCACGACCTGCAGCGGCTGTTTGATGCCTGCGAGACGCAGAACGCCGATGTGGCCGTGGGCTCGCGCTACTGCCAGGGAGTGAACGTGCTGAACTGGCCGATGGGCCGCCTGCTGATGTCCTACTACGGCTCCGCCTATGTGCGTTGTGTGCTGGGCGTGCCCGTGAAGGACACCACCGCCGGCTTCATCTGCTACCGCGCCGACACGCTCAACGCCATCGACTTCGACAAGATCAAGCACATCGGCTACGGTTTCCAGATCGAGATGAAGTTCACGGCTTGGAAGTTAGGCTTCAAGATCGTGGAGGTCCCCATCATCTTCAAGGACAGGACGCAGGGCGTCTCCAAAATGAGCTCCGGCATCTTCCGCGAAGCCATCTTCGGGGTCATTGGCCTGAAAATCCGCAGCTGGTTCCGGAAGTGGGAACGTGTCGATAACCGGGCGAAATGTTGATCTCCGTAAACCCTCATTGGAAAAACGTATTTTAACCCTAGTGACATTGAATTCTTAAAATGCCAAAGTGATATGGAAAAAGAGAGATCACGAACAAAGAGATGGTGCGAGCATTTTACCTCCGTGGCGGTCTCTCTGCCCCTCCTGCTCGCCTTGCTCCCCGCACGCGGACAGTACATGTCCTTCTTCGGCGACAGCACGTGGGAATACAACATTACGTGCATTAGCCAGCCCCCGATGGATTATGTGAACAACCCACCCGATGAACCCAACCAATTAGGCGTGTATTGTGTCACGTATCAGTATCTGTATCGGAAAGACCATCATCTCTATAATTATTTTGACACTGCGTGGCCAGTACCAATGGATGAGTTATATGAATCCATTTATCATAAAACTAATGGCCCTTTAGTGAATCTTAATTGGATGTATCCACTGTATGAAGACACTGACCATGGACGCCTGTATGGAAAATGGAACATATTACTTTGCGACATGTCTCTCTCGGAAGGGGATACGTTCGTACTCCATGATGTATGCAAATGGGCAGATCCTCTTCATTGGTTCCCTTGGGAACCCACCCCGTCTTTTGACATTTCCATGTTGGTGGATAGTGTCGCTTACGAAAACGGGCGGAAAGTAATTTTTCTCTCCCTGATAGACCATCAGGACGATTATTTTTTCGGAGCGGGAAATGCAGGGGTGCTGTCAGGTTATAATCTTTCCATCCGTTTTATAGAAGGCATAGGTGCTACGTATGGTTTTCATTTCATGTGCGAATATCCCTCTACTCAATATGGATATGAAAGTGCTTTTTATTACTATTATTACCCATGGTTGCCCCTTCTTCAATGTATGTACAAGGATGATTCCCTGGTTTATATGGCTCATGAGGATTTGGAGTGTGCGCAGTCCTGCTGGGGGAACAACACCTACATTTGGGAGGATGTGCCGAGGCATTCGCCAGCGGTTGTGAATTTATACCCGAATCCTGCCACACAATATGTCGTGTTGGATTTGAGTACCGGGGAGGAACTTCGCGGTACGGTGAGCATCACGGATATGCTGGGGAAGCTGTGCATCCAGCAGAAAGCCGAGGGGACTCGTTTCCAGTGCAATGTTTCTAATCTGCCCACAGGCATGTATTTTCTGACATACACGGATGGAAAGATGAAGATTGTGAAAAAGTTCTTAAAGGAGTGAAGAATGAAAAAGAGTCTTCTCATATATTTTTATCTTATAACGGTTTGCTCGTTCAATTTGGTTGAAGGTACTTGCCAATCCTTTCCTCCTTTCCAACCGGCATTCACCAATTACATCACGATATCGAACGGGGAATTCAAGAATGGCAACACTGTTTTCAAACCGCTGTGCATTAACTATCTGGTTGACTATAACCAGAACACTTTAAATTCGGAATATTACATTGCGCCTCATCATGCCTATAGTAGCATCATGAGGGATCATACAGAAACAAAAATTAATGATTATTCAGCCCAAAAACACTACGGCTATGGGAATTCGGCAGCCGATGAACAGGATTCAGCAGGGATAAAATTAGAAGCCGACCTGCAGAGGATCAAGGATCTGGGGTTTAACGTGGTGCGGCTGTGGCCGTCAATGAGCTGGCGGTTGGACACGGTACATGTTCCGACAAGGACGTATGAGGGATATTTCAGGCTGACGGACTCCTTGATAGCAAAGTGTACCGAAAAGGGCCTTCGGGTCATTCTGGTGCTGGGCGACAGGCGGCAGTGCTATGAACAATTCGACAAATACTGCGTCTATTTGGACAGCGTGACCCGGCATTACAGCACCAACAAGGCTGTGATGGCCTACGTGGTGTATATGGAGCCGAACTGGAAATGGGACAACGCCAGCGAGAATGACAAGCTGATGATTTCCAACTGGTCGCGGAAATGGTACTACCTTATCAAAAAGAACGCCCCCAACCAGTTGGTCACATACGGATTGGACGGGATTGGAAATGTGCTGTTTTGGGATCCGTCCGCACTGACCTACGACTTCCTGACCATGCACTTCTACCATGCCGATTCAAATCTAAATGTCTCCAAGATGGCGGTGCACTCCTACTTTCGCTGGTTGAATGATAATGTGGAAGATGTGTGGGTGTTGGGAGAGACCGGCTTTAGTGCTTCAAACGATTCATGCAGTGTGGATCCAATGGTGGGGACAGAGGAAGCACAATATGAGTATGCTCAATACACTATGGAGAAATCCTTGTCGTGTGGCTGCAAAGGGTATGCCTGGTGGCAATATCAAGATGTCTATAGAGAAACGTCCTGTTTTGAAGCACATTTGGGTATATACGAACGTTACCCTGGTGATACTGCCAAAAGTATCGCAAGCTTGTTTCCGGCTTATCCTCCCCAAATGCAGTATCTAAGTTGCAACAGACCAAACTGTTATTATAATATCCAAGGCTATAGCCATAACAATTTCAGCGGAGTGGTTTTGGATCAGAACAGCAATCCCATAAAAGATGCATACGTGGCTGCGTGGTCCACTTCCAATAAGTCAATCTATTCCACGTTCACCGACAGCCAGGGGCAATACACGGTTCACACCCCGCAAGACACCACGATAGGTCTGGTCTGGATTTCCCAAACTGGCTACACGGATAAGTTTTTTTTTCATGTAGGAAACACATTTGAAAACACCACCCTCACGCGCATCAATTACAACAAGTGGAAAAAGAACTGGACAAATGAGAACTATCCGGCTGTAGGTGATACTATTGTGGTCAGAAGTCAAGATACCATTCTTGTTGGGAACTTTATTGGCGACGAGGCAGATGAAATGCTTGTCATCAAAATCGACTCCCAAATGGCTACGATGTATCGCTTTGATGTCAACCATTGGGAACTAATGTGGGAAGGAAGTTTGAGGAACTGGTTCTTTAGCGTCAACGACAAATTCTATGTGGGTGACTTTTCTGGCGACGGTTATGATGATTTGCTGTGTGTGCAAAATGTTTCCAATGCCCAAGCAAGTATTTTCACCTATAATCCTTTTTTACCTAAAATTCCGTGGTCTATTTTTTGGACAAATTCTGGGAACGGAAATATAGGGAATTGGAATTTTATGCCAGGAGATGTCCTTTTGCCCGGATATTTCAATGATACTACTCGTTGTTCCCTGATGTGCATTAGAAACAAGGGACAACAAAAGGATGCCATAGTTCAACAGCTGAATTATGGATCATGGAATACAATATGGGCTGCAAATACGATGATAAAGGAGAGATATATTGGCTCATGGTGTCTTGGTGAGAACGATAAATTCTATGTTGGCGACTTTACCGGCGACGGCATTGATGAACTCTTCTGTGTGCAAATCACAGGCGGAACCACAGACAACATGAGGTTGATGCAGTACAATAATGCATGGAACACCCTCTGGACCAACAACGGGCAGTCGGAAGGTGTTGGCATATATCCCTATCGAAACCGCCTGATTATCGGAAACTTCGACACCGATGCCGCGGACGAGATTCTCGGCGTCGGCTCCTGGGCCACGAAGTTCGACCTCAACACAAACAACCAGTGGGACTGGTCGTGGAGCACCTACGAGTCGGGGAGACTCTCCGACTGGGCGGTGAACCCGAGTCACCGGATTTTTTTCATGAAGACGATAACGGATGTCCCGGACTATCTCTTTGTCTATCGGGGAATCCCCCGGATAGACTTCCGATTCGACGGGTACTCGTTTGACCCGTGAAACCAATCGTCAAGTGATGTCCTGAATATATTTTAATTTTGAAACGATAATTAGAATTCAAGTTTTCTTATGCCTACAAAAGGTGTATTTATCAAATACAGTGAAACATTGACAAACAGTAGATTATAAGTGTATATGGAATACTTCGTAGCAAAAACCTTTGCCGGATTGGAGTCCGAGCTGTTCAAGGAACTGCACGCCTTGGGTGCGCGGAACTGCGAGAAGCTCAGCCGCGCGGTGGCCTTCGAAGGCGACATGGAGATGCTGTACAAGGCGAACTACTACTGCCGCACCGCCCTGCGCGTCCTCTGGCGCCAGAAGCAGTTCAAATTCCGCAGCAACCGGCAGTTCTACGAGGAGATCTTCGACTTCCCGGCGGAAAACTACCTCTCCCCGGACGGCACCCTTGCCGTGCACGCCACCATCGTCGAATCCATCTTCAACACACCGCTTTACGCCTCCGTGCTTGCCAAGGACGCCATCTGCGACCGCTTCCGCGACCATTTCGACCGGCGGCCTTCCGTGGATAAGGAGTACCCCGACGTGCAGTTCCACCTGCATGTCTATAAGGACGAGGCGCAGCTCTTCATGGACAGCTCAGGCGAGTCTCTCCACAAGCGCGGCTACAAGGTCCGGAACCACCCGGCGCCCCTTAACGAGGTGGCCGCCGCCGCCATGATCCTGAAGAGCGGCTGGGACGGCTCCTGCGACTTCATCGACCCTATGTGCGGCGGCGCGACCCTGCTCATCGAGGCGGCCATGCAGGCCCTCCACATCCCCGCAGGCTTCTACCGCCGCGAATACGGTTTCTACCAGTGGAAGAACTTCGACCGACAGCTCTGGAAAAAGGTGCGCGACGCCGCCGACATCAAGGATGACGTGACCGTCAACTTCTACGGCTCCGACATCGACAGCCGTTACCTCGACATCGCGCGGGCGAACGTGCAGAAAGCCCGACTGCAGGATTTCATCATCCTCGAACGGCAGGATGTGCGCCGATCCTCCCCGGAAAATGTCCCCTCGGTGGTGATGATGAACCCTCCCTACGGCGAGCGCCTCTCCGTGGATGACATCAGCACCCTGTACCGCGAAATCGGGGACACGCTGAAGAAACGCTATGCCGGCTGCAAGGCCTACGTCATCAGCTCCGACAAGGAAGCCCTGAAGCACATCGGCCTGAAGCCGTCGCGCAAGTGGCCCATGCTCAACGGCTCCTTGGAGTGCCTGTTCCAGGAATATGAGCTCTTCGCGGGCGACCGTAAACAGTTTGTGACACGTAAAAACCAGCCGGAATGAGTCGTAAAATATTGATAGTCGGTGCTTTAGTGCTTTCTGTTTTGTGCGGCCATGCGCAGAGCAAATACAGCAACGAGTTCCTCTCGTTGGGCCTCGGTGCGCGCGGGCTGGCCATGTCGAACACGATGTGCGCCCTCACCGACGACGTGACTTCCGCCTACTGGAATCCCGCCGGACTGACTCGCATGGACAAGCGCTACCAGCTCGCCCTGATGCACGCCGAGTATTTCGCCGGCATTGCCAAGTACGACTACGGCGGCCTCGCCTACAAGATCGACACCAACCAGTCGGTGGCCTTCTCCTATATCCGCTTTGGGGTGGATAACATCATGAATACCACGCAACTGATTGATGACCAGGGGAATGTTGATTACAATCGCATTACCTACTTCTCGGCGGCCGACAACGCCTTCCTGCTGAGCTACGCGTATGCGTTCCCGCAGGTGCCCGGGCTCTCGGTGGGCGCGAACGCCAAGATCGTGCACCGCAAGATCGGCAAGTTCGCCCGCTCGTGGGGCTTCGGGCTCGACTTCGGTCTGATGTACAACCGCAAGGGCTGGCAGGCGGGCGCGATGCTGCGCGACGGCACCTCCACGTTCAACGCATGGCGCTACTCGCTCACCGACGACGTGATTGCCGTCTTCGAGCAGACCGGCAACGAAATCCCCGAGAACGACCTCGAACTGACCGTCCCGGCGTTGATGCTGGGCGGCGGCAAGACGGTCCACTTCGGGAAAGGATTCCACGGGACGTTCGCCATCGGTCTCGATTGTACTTTCGATGGAAAGCGCAATGCGTTGATTAAGAGTAATTTCATGAGCGTTGACCCGCATTTGGGCATGGAGTTCGACTATAAGAAGATTGTCGCCCTGCGCATGGGTGTCGGCAATTTCCAGCGCGAACCCGACTACGACGGCAAGATGAAGACCACGCTGCAGATCAACTTTGGGGTAGGGGTATGTATAAAAAATATTGTATCCATCGACTACGCCTTCACCGATTTGGGCAATCTCTCCATCGCGCAGTATTCGCATATTGTTTCGTTAAAAGTGGCTATCGATAAATTCAAAAAATAATATCATGCAAGACAATCCCAAAACCATTACCATTCAAAAATTTCCCTTTTCTGAGTCGCAGTTCCTGCAGCGCGTGGCGGCTGATTCCCGGCTTTCGGTCACGCCGGCCGACGAACTCTCGATGTGCCGTACGATTCTGGGCTGCATCGACCTGACCACCCTGGAGGGATCGGACACGCACGAGAAGGTGTCCAAGCTTTGTGAAACCGCCGTCTCCTTCCGCAACGAGGCTCGCCAGATTCCTTCGACGGCCTCGGTGTGCGTCTATCCGCCGTTCGTGGCCTTGGCGAAGGAGAAGCTGGCCGGGACGGGGGTCAAGGTGGCCTCCGTGGCGGGCGCGTTCCCGTCAGGGCAGCTGCCGATCGGCCTAAAGGTCGCGGAGGTGGAGTACGCGGTGTCGCAGGGCGCCGACGAAATCGACATGGTCATCTCCCGGGGCACGTTCCTCGAAGGGAAGTTCCAGGAGGTCTATAACGAAATCTGCGCCATCCGGAAGGCCTGTCCGCAGCAGAAGCTGAAGGTGATTCTGGAGACCGGAGAGTTGCAGACTCCGCAGAATATTTTCCGGGCCTCGCAGCTCGCCATCCATGCCGGCGCCGACTTCCTGAAGACGTCCACGGGCAAAATCGCCGTCAATGCCACCCCGGAGGCGTTCTGGGTGATGATGTTCGCCATCAAGCAGCATTTTCAGAACACAGGCAAAAAAGTGGGCATAAAAGTGGCCGGTGGGGTGTCGGAATTGCCTCAGGCATACATATATTTGAACATTTGGCGTAAAAATATGGGCAAAGAATGGGTGTCTCCGGACCTCTTCAGGGTGGGCACCAGCCGCCTCGCCACAAAGGTTTTCGGCAAAATTCAAGAAAATTTTGTATAAGTGTTGGATTATAAAGAAATTATTGTATTTTTGCAGCCCGAAATTTTTTAGTTACAAATCAAACAAATTAAAGTAGTTATGACTAAAGCAGAAATTGTTAATGAGATTTCCAACCGCACTGGTTATGAGAAGAATAGCGTGCAAACCATCGTCGAGGCCTTCATGGAATCCGTGAAGAAGACCATGGTGAACGGCGAGAACGTTTATCTGAGAAGCTTCGGTAGCTTTATCGTGAAACACAGAGCCGAGAAGACGGCCCGCAATATCTCTAAAAACGAGACTATCACCATCAAGGCGCACAACATTCCGGCTTTCAAACCGTGCAAGGACTTCGTCGAAGCAGTCAAGAAAAACACTAAATAATTATAATCATTCAATAAGTATTCATTATGCCTAGCGGAAAAAAACGTAAACGTGCGAAAATGAACACGCACAAGCGCAAGAAAAGACTGAGAAAGAACAGACATAAGAACAGATAGTTCTTGCGTGTAAAAAAAATGAAAACTAAATGGCCCGTCCCGGTCATTTAGTTTTCTTTTCTTTTATAATATGGAGAACAATCAAACAGAAGTCACAAAAGAAATCATCATCACCTCGCATACGAACGAGGTGCAGGTCGCGCTTTTGGAAGACAAGAAGCTGATGGAGATTCACACGGAGAAGTCCTCCGCGCAGTTTTCTGTGGGTGACATCTATCTCGGCAAGGTGAAGAAGATCATGCCCGGACTCAACGCCGCTTTCGTCGATGTGGGAAGCGAGCGTGAAGCCTTCTTGCACTACCTTGACCTCGGCATTCACGGCCGGACAATCAACGCCTTCGTGAGCCAGGCCATTACGACAGGGAAACGGAGCATCAGCCGCGTACAGTACTTGGACGAAATCCCCAAGAACGGCAAGATCAGCGACGTGATTACCTCCGGACAGCAAATCATGGTGCAGGTCGCCAAGGAGCCCATCTCCACCAAAGGCCCCCGCATCACCACCGAAATATCCTTTGCCGGACGTTACCTCGTCTTGGTGCCGTTCGGGGACAAAGTGTCTGTGTCTCAGAAAATTAAAAGCAGCGAAGAGCGTAAGCGCCTGCGCACGGCCGTGCAGAGCATCCGCCCGCGCAACTTCGGTATCATCGTGCGCACCGTCGCCGAGCACAAGTCTGTGGAGGAACTCTCCGCCGACCTCGACATGCTGCGCTATCGCTGGGACACCACCGTGGAGAACCTCTTCGCCTCCAAAGCCCCCGTCCGCCTTGCCCAAGAGGAGAATCGCATCTCCGCCTTGCTGCGCGACTTCCTCAACGACTCCTTCCACGCCATCTATGTCGATACGCCGGAAATTTTCACCGAAGTGAAAAACTACCTGCATGTCCATGCCCCTGAACAAGAGTCCATTGTTAACCTCTACACAGACAAACGCCCCATCTTCGACTATTTCAACGTCGCCAAGCAGATCAAAGGCTCCTTCGGCAAGGTGGTCACTGTGAAGAACGGCGTTTATCTGATCATCGAACACACCGAGGCCATGCACGTCATCGACGTGAACAGCGGCAATCGGGTAAAATCCTCCCAGACACCAGAGCAGAATGCGCTGAACACCAATATGATAGCTGCCCAGGAAATAGCACGGCAATTGCGTTTGCGCGACATGGGCGGCATCATCACCATCGACTTCGTCGATCTGCACGATGCCGGTAACAAGACAACGCTGAACAGAGCCATGGCCGAGTTCATGCGCAACGACAAGGCCAAGCATACTATCCTGCCGCTCAATAAGTTCGGACTGATTCAGATCACCCGCCAGCGCGTGCGCCAGGCCACCATCATCGAGAACACGGAAGTCTGCCCGACCTGCAAGGGCACCGGCAAAATCAAGCCGCCAATCGTCATCGAGGACGAAATCGAAAACGCGCTCGAATTCCTCTACGAACGGCAGCACGAACCCAAAATCACCGTGGTGACGCACCCCTTTGTCTATGCCTACCTGACCAAGGGCATCCCGTCCATCCGGACGAAATGGAGTTTCCGGTTCAAAAAGTTTGTCAAAATCGTGTCCAATCAGAGCAGTCGCCTGACCGAGGTGCACTACCTGAACGAACGCGGCGAGGACATTGTCCTGTGGAACGAACCCGCACGCGAGTAGCATGACGGAGATTCCCGCAGACATTATGACGAAAATGGAACGTTTCTGTGCTTATCAGGAACGTTGTGAGAATGACGTGAGACGTAAACTCACGTCATTCCATCTTTCTGAAAGCCAGGAAGATGAAATAATACGGCTTCTGACCGACGGCCGTTTCATCAATGAGGAACGCTACGTGGAGTCCTTCGTCCGCAGCAAAGTGAAAGCCGCCTGGGGAAGGCAGAAGATCGTGGCGGGACTGCGAGCGAAGGGCATCGGCAATGCGTTGATACAGCGTTTCTGCACGGAAATTCCCGAAGACGACTATCGCAGCCAGCTGCTCGGCGCAGCGGAGAAGTGGCGCCGTACACACCCCGACGAACCCCTGAACAGTCCCAAGCTGGTACGGCACCTCCTCTCGAAAGGCTATGCCATCCACGAGATCATGCCTATGCTGGACTTTAGTTATACCCTGTAAGGGCGACATACATTCAACTCTGGGTGAACAAAGTGAGCCCTGGGACGATTCCATCAATAAGTAACGATAATATGAAAATGAAGAAAATAGCAATTGGAATTGGGGCAGCCTGTGCCCTGCTGCTCGTGACCGGCTTGTTGGTCAAAGGGAAAGGCTCCTCGCGCCCGTCGCAGGCGACAGTGACCGCCTCCTCCGTCGAAACCTCGTTTGTCAATAGCGGATCATACGAAGTCCCGCGCTTCAGACGGGTTCGAGAGCATTCACAACAGATTGAGCATAAGGCCTATACGGTTGACTACAACGAGGAGTGGCGACTGCCGAACTGGGTGGCCTATTCGTTGACGGACCAGCAGACGAAGGGACCAGTGGAGCGTTACAACAAGTTCATGCCCGACCCGCAGGTGAAAGGCGCCACTGCGCAGTTCTGGGACTACCGGAACAGCGCCTACGACCGTGGTCACATGGTGCCGGCCGGCGACATGAAGTGGGACCAGACCGCCATGATGGAGTGCTTCTACCTGAGTAACATCTGCCCGCAAAACCATGCCCTCAACGAGGGTGATTGGAACTATTTGGAGAACCGTGTGCGCGGATGGGCCAACTTCTTCGGCAAGGTCTATGTCGCCTGTGGTCCGATTGTTTCCAAGCATCCGGCGGTGATCGGCGAGAACTGCATCGCCGTGCCCGACTCGTTCTTCAAAGTGGTGCTGTGTGACATGCGCGGCACGTGGAATGCCATCGGTTTCGTCTATCCGAACGATGGCACACCCCACAACTTGTCGTTTTATTGCCGGACGGTCGACCAGGTGGAGGAAATCACGGGCATCGACTTCTTCCCTGGTTTGCCCGATGATATTGAGAACAGTGTGGAAAAAACATATAATAAAGAATCTTGGTGGATTCGTTGACGAATGTATCATTTCTTTTTTTACTTTTGCGGCCTAAAACTTTAAATTGCAAGAAAATGACAGAAAATGATCCTCAAAATGGAAACAAAAGTTTCCTCCAGAAGGTTCTGGACAAGTTTAAATCGACGTCCAAGGAGGTTGCCGACAAGGTGGAAGACACCATCGATGACATGAAGGAATCCGAATTTGGCGAAAAGGTCTCCAATGCGGCCAATGCGGTCAGTGACAAGGCCAAGGACATGATCCAGGATGTCAAGGGCAGTGAGTTTGCCGACAAACTTGACGACATGAAGGATGCCGTGGTGGACAAAGCCCGGGATCTGGGCGGCGACGTGACCAATTTCTGCGCCGACAAGATGAAGAAGGTCATCGGCAAAATCAACTTCGATGAGACGTTGAGCTCCCTTCGGGAGAGACAGGAAAAGACCGGGCGCGACATGTCGGGTCTTATCAATTTCGTTGAAAAACTTCAAAACATTAAATAACAGAGAATTATGGCAGACGTGAATATTTTGTCCCAATTGCAGGACTTACTGAAGAACGCCAACTTGAACGATTTGATCAAGCAGGCGGAGGTTGCCATGGGTAAAGAGAACCAGGCCAACAACAATGCGCAAGCGGAAGAGAAAAAGGGCGGCGGTATCCTCGGCGGTCTCGTAAAAGGCTTGGCCGTGGGCGGTGGCGTGGCTGGCATCGTCAAGGTGCTGAAGATGCTCAAATCATTCCAGGGCGGAAAAATTCTCGGAAACTTGGGCAAACTGGCCGGTGTCTCTTCTCTGATGGGAGCCGCCACGAAGTTGCAGGAGTCTCCTGAAAACACTGAAGTTCAAGAGAATAAGCTGAATGAGCTGGATTTGATGGTGGCCATGGTCATCGAGGACGGCGTGATTTCTCCGGAAGAGGAGGAGATGCTGTCGAAGAAGGCTGAGGAACTCGGGCTGAACGTGCCGGAATTCTTGGCCGAGGTGCGCGAGAAATGCGCCCTGCAGGCTTAGGATTTCCGTTCCGGTTCGCATTCCGCGAGGAACTCCTCGTCAACATGCAACAGACGCGCAATGGTGAACGCCTCTTTGGGGACGTCATCGTTGCGCGTTTCGATTAGCGTGTAGTCCATATAGTCGGAAATGTGGCCGATACTCAGCGAATTAACGCCGTCTGGAATCTGCAAGCCTTTGACACGCAGTCGTTTGCAATCGACGTTGAGGCCGCTGTAGTGCGTGGTCACGATAGCGGTGAGCCGAAGCTTGCCGCAAATGCGGATGAACCCGTTCACCATGCGTTTGCCCTCGTCGGGGTTGGTGGTGCGGGCCAGCTCATCCACTAAGGCGAACACTCGCTTGCCTTCCCTCGCGGCTTTGATGATGCGGTCGATGGTGAGCACCTCCACGGCGAAGGAGGAGAGTCCGTTCAGTGCCGACTGCCGGTCGCCGATGCTGGTGATGACTTCATCGACAATCGGTAAGGTGGCCGATTCGGCGGGCAAGAAGAATCCGAATTGGAACAGATACTGCGCGAGCGCCATCGATTGCAGCAGCACCGATTTGCCGGCCATGTTCGCCCCCGTGATCAGCACGGTTTCGCGCCCGAACGTGATGCTCACGGGCTGGAACCGACGTCCTTTCTGCGACAGGGAGGCTGCGATTTCCGGGTTGGTGAGGTTTTTGAGGACGTGGCCTTCGCCGATTTGGGGCTTGCAGGCGTTCCATTCCTTGGCGAGACGGGCTTTGGCCATCAGCAGGTCGAGTTGTGCGGTGCTGAGCAGGTTCTGCGCCAGCGCGTCGTTGTGCGGCCGCAGCTGCTCGCTGAGTTTCGCCCGCAGCCGGTCCTCGATTTCCTGAGCCCGGAAACGGTACGTCTCCAGCTCTTGGCTCTCCTCTGTGGCTTTCATCTTTTCGCGCAGGCAGGCCAGCTCCTCGTCGTAGGCCGAATAGACGTAGAAATGGGGGATGTTCGTGTGCTCGGGGTCGAGGATGCGCACTGTTTCCGTCATGGAGGCGTAGGGCAGCCAACTTATTTCCAATTTCTTGACATCTTGGGCGATGATGTCGGTCAGGATGGCCGTCTTCTTGATTTCGAAGAGCTGTATGTCGTCCATCACCGCGCCGTTTTTCAGGGCGAGTAGGGTGGGGGCGATGTTGTTGAGCTGGTGAATTTGCTGGGTGAGATGCGCCAGGGTGGGGCGGTGACGCTCCTCCCCGCAAATGTGGTCAATGGCGGCCACGCGGTCGAACTCGGCGGCAAGTTCGCTGGCATCGGTGTATAGGGGCTGATCCAGCAGATGCTGCCTCCCGAGATTGGAGGTGAACTGCATTCTCTCATAGACAAATCGCAGCGACGGCTGCTGCTCAAAGGCGTTTTTGAATCGCATATCGTGACGGTTGTTATTCTGAAATCCGGACTTTGAAAATGGTCGGCAAAGATAGCATTTTTATGGGCAGACGGCATTGCCAAAGATTCCTCGTTCATTCTTCGAGGTAAGGTTAAAAATCGTATTTTTGCCGCCTGTTTTTGAAAAGCGTATGGAAGCCAAAGGGAATCGGAAATGGGTCGGGCATCTCGCGGTGCTGGCCGTCTATATTATTTTCGGGGTGAACCCGAACTGCTCGAAGGCGGTGGTGCCGGACTACATCACGCCCGAGTGCTACACGGCTTTGCGTCTTGTCTTCGGGGCGGCGGGCTTTTGGCTGATTTCCCTTTTCACACCGCGCGAGAAGGTGCCCCGTCGCGACATGGCGCTCATTCTTCTCGGGGCCGTCTCCCTCTACGGCACTCTCTGGGCCTTCGCCGAGGCCATGCGTTTCATCTCGCCCACCTACGTGTCGCTCATCTCCGCCATGTCGCCCTTGGTGGTCATGCTCATGGCTGCCGTCTTCCTCAAGGAGCCGATCTCCTCGCGGAAGGCCGCCGGGGTCTTCTTCGGCATCGCCGGTGCCCTGATGATGATCGTCTTCTCCCTGCACGGCGACACGCACTACAGCAACGTCGGCGCCCTGCTCTGCCTCGTCAACATCCTGTTCTATGCCGCCTACCTGCTCATCACCCGCGCTATCTCCCCGAAATACTCGTCCGTCACGATGATGAAGTGGATGTTTCTGTTCAGTGCGCTGCTGAGCATTCCCGCTGCTGTCCCGTCGGTCACTGCATCGCCGATCCTGATGGGCACTGCTCCTGCGATGGCCTACGTTAACATGCTGGTTGTCGCGCTCTTCGCCACGGTCATCGCCTACTTCTTGCTGCCCGTCGCCCTGCGCTACCTGCGTCCCACCACCGTCAGCATGTACAGCAACCTGCAGCCCATCGTCACGGCCGTGCTCGCCATCGCTGTCGGCCAGGATGTCTTCACCTGGAACAAGCCGGTGGCCCTCGTCCTCGTCATCATCGGCGTATTCCTCGTCACCACCAGCAGAGCGAAATCAATTGAAAATTGAAAA
>JAFXPL010000125.1 GCA_017527945.1 Bacteroidales bacterium
CAGCGGTCGGGGGCATACCGATTTCCAAGGAGCGGAGGAAGTCCTCGTCCAGCACCATCGATTCGGTGTCGCCGCGTTTGCCAAGTTCCAGCTGATCCTCGAAACGCTTCCGCTGGTCAAGCGGATCGTTAAGCTCGGAGTAGGCGTTGCAGATCTCCTTGCCGTTGCACATCGCCTCGAAACGTTCGGTGAGGCCGGGTTTGCTGCGGTGTTTCTTGGTCAGTGGGGACATTTCGATAGGGTAGTCGTAGATGAAGGTCGGCTGGATGAGCTTCGACTCGCAGGCTTCGCCGAAAATCTCGTCGATGAGCTTGCCCTTGCCCATAGTGCTGTCAACTTCCACGCCTTGCGACTTGGCGAAGGTGGCGAGCTGCTCCTCGGTCATCTCGGAAATGTCCGTGCCAGTGAAGTGCTCGATGGCCTCGAACATAGTGTAGCGTTTCCACGGGCGTTTGAAGTCGATGACGTTGTCGCCGACCTGCACCTTGGTGGTGCCGTGCAGCGCGAGGGCGATGCGCTCGACCATCTCCTCCACGGTGTCCATCATCCAGTTGTAGTCCTTGTACGGCACATAGAGCTCCATCTGGGTGAACTCAGGGTTGTGGAAACGGTCCATGCCTTCGTTGCGGAAGTCCTTGGAGAACTCGTAAACACCGTTGAAGCCGCCCACGATGAGTTTCTTCAGATACAGTTCGTCGGCGATGCGCAGGTAGAGCGTCATGTCCAACGTGTTGTGGTGGGTCTTGAAGGGACGGGCCGCCGCGCCGCCGTAGAGCGGTTGCAGAATCGGGGTCTCCACTTCAAGGTAACCCTTCTCGTTCAGATAGTTACGCATCGTGTTGACCAACAGCGTGCGCTTGATGAACGTGTCCTTGATATGGGGGTTCACGATGAGGTCGATGTAACGCTGACGATAGCGCTGCTCGGGGTTCTGGAAGGCGTCATAGACCACGCCGTCCTTCTCCTTGACGATGGGCAGCGGGCACACCGACTTGCAAAGGATGGTGAATTCCTTGACATGGATGCTGATTTCGCCGGTCTGCGTGGTGAATACGAAACCCTTCACGCCGATGATGTCGCCAATGTCCAGCTTCTTGAACACGCTGTTGTACATCGTCTTGTCCTCGCCGGGACAAATGTCGTCGCGTTTGGCGTAGACTTGGATTTTACCGACGGCATCCTGGAGTACATAGAAGGAGACGGCGCCCATAATACGCTGACTCATAATACGTCCCGCGATGCTGACCTCTTGAAATAGGCTGTTGTCTTTCGGGTATTTTTCCAAAATCTCGGCGGTGGTGGCGTTCACCTCGTAGGTGGCGGCAGGGTAGGGGTCAATGCCCAAATCGAGCAGATCCTGCAATTTCTTTCTGCGGATAATTTCTTGTTCTGATAACTCGAGACTCATCGTATTTTATAATTTCTAATTGAGCGGCAAAGATACGATTTTTTCGGTTATGCGGTCAAGGGTTGTCTTACGCTGAAAAAAGTTGACACAAAAGTCAACAAAAATGGTAAACGAAAAAACAAAACGTAAGAGATCATGCTACCGTATTCCGGATGAAGTAAAGCTCAGAATTGCTGAAGAGCGTCACGTGGAAGGAAAAAGCGTATCGGAGATAGCTAAGGAACACGGGCTGGGTAAAACCTCAGTCAACAAAATTCTTCGTACCTTTGCAGCCGAAAACGACAAGAGTGCGCTGTTTATGAAAAAGGATGCAAAAACCAGTGAATCAGAGGAGATAAAGGCTCTCCGTAAGGAAGTTTTGGAACTGAAAAAGAAGCTGTACGACGAGACAATGCGTGCGGATTTCTTCGAGACGATGGTCGATGTCTCGGAGGAGATGTTCGGCATAGAGATAAGAAAAAAAGCCGGCACCGGACAGTCGAAAGGCTGCACGAAGACGAAGTGAGGCATTATCCCGTCACAAGTCTTTGTGCACTGGCCGGTGTGACAAGACAGGCCTTTTACAAGCGGGACGAGGATTTTTTGTTCCGCAGGTTGGCGATAGAGCAGTTTGTGGTGCAGTTCGCCCGTGGGGTGCGGGAGCAAGACCCGGGCATCGGTGCCGACAATCTTTGGCGCATATATCGGGAGCGGTTCTCGGAGGAGTACCGCGTGGGACGTGATGCGTTCCGTGACATTTTGCACGAGCACGGTCTGAACATCCGACGCAGGTTCCGCGCCCCCCGCACCACGGACTCGCGCCACAGCCTGCCGACCTACCCCAACCTCGTCAAGAACGTAATTCCCACGCGGCCCAACCAGATCTGGGTCAGCGATATCACCTATATTGCGATAGAAGACTCCGAAGCCCGACTTGGCTACACTTTCTGTTTCCTTACCATCATCATGGATGCCTACAGCAAGAAGATCCTGGGCTGGCGCGTGGCTCCCACGCTTGAGGCCGCGCACAGCATAAAAGCCCTGAAGATGGCCATCAAAACGCTGCCCGAAGGCTTCAGCGAGACCCTCATCCATCACTCCGACCGCGGTACGCAGTATGCCAGTGCGGACTATATCAAGGTACTGGCAGACAACAACATAACGCCCAGCATGACGGAGAGCGGCAACCCGAAGGACAACGCGATGGCGGAACGCATCAACTCGACGGTGAAGAACGAGCTACTGTACGGAAAGACCTTCTCCAGCCTGCGTCAAGTCTTTGAAGCCGTGCGCAAAGCGGTGGAGTTTTACAACAGCGAGCGTCCCCACAGCAGCATCGACTGGCACACGCCCGACGAGGCGCACCAGATGCAGGGCGAAATGAAGCGCCACTGGCACTCCTGGCGGGAGGATGCGATAAAAAAACAGGCGATGGAGGCGGTATGAGCGGGAAAGTGTATTTTTGTCGCGGCAAACCAGAAGCGACGGCGACAGCGTCGGAGCTAATAAAAGGGCTTGTTATCAGTTCATTGGGGCTCAATGCCCCAATGAACTGAGGCAAACCAAAAGCTCCGGCTCTGCGTGGAGTAAACGGAAATCAGTCGCGCCGCGGGCGACTGACAACGAAAAACAGTCGAAAAAAAAACAAGCGACAACCTGAATCAGTCGCAAATTATTAACCCGTCAACTCGGATCAGTCGTAAGACACAAAAGTGAC
>JAFXPL010000126.1 GCA_017527945.1 Bacteroidales bacterium
ACGATTTAAATTGTATTTTTGCCATCTCTTTAGTTATGGTGCAAAGATACAAAAATCTTTGACACGGCAAAGCCCTAACCCGCCAATGTTAGGGCTTTTTTGCAAAAAAAAGAGGGCGCGCCACTTTTGACACACCCTCTTGATGGCGAAGTGGAATGGAAGTCTCCTGCGAGTATGCAGTTTATGCTTATGCTTCCGAAAGAGAATTCGGATGAGCTAATTAAATACTGGTCTTACTTTATAGAAACAAAAGTTGACGGCAATGACAGAACTCTGGCCATCGACTTTAAGACGGGCGAACCGGGTACCTATTCGGGAACATATGACTTTGAGAAACAAACATGGTCAACACAGGCAATTGATACCATCGAGTTGAGAATCTACAATGACACTATCTTGGAGTCGTTGTGGCGAGGGGAGTCAGCGACCCTGAAACTCAATGAGTATAAATATACTCGCAAGAAACAATACGTCGATGCTGCATTGGATGCCGTCTTGGTTAAGGAAGGAAGTACAGAGAAACGTAACATCAAGGTAGTTATTGAGAATCGCCTAGAGTTTTATAAAGCGAAGTAAAATGGAGAAGGGTTATCAAGTAGTTGATGGGGTAGGATATATCCCCGAAGGAACGGAGGAAGTGGTAAACTATGCTTTTGAGCATAGCGAAGAATTGCGGGAAATTGACATCCCCGATTCGGTGAAAAATATTGGAATGGCTGCATTTGTGAAGTGTAAAAAACTAACGAGGGTAACATTTCCCAATTCGTTAAAAGAAATAGGAATGATTGCTTTTTCAGGATGTAAGAGTCTGAGGGAGATAAGGCTTCCAAATTCGCTTACATCCATAGGGAGCGCGGCTTTTAACGGCTGTACGAAGTTAGAACGTGTGAATCTTCCCAATTCCCTAAAGGAGATTATGGCCTATGCTTTTGAAAACTGCAAGACACTGACAGAAATAGAGATACCCAATTCTCTGTCGAGAATCGAAAATAAGATGTTCGCCAACTGCGTGAAGTTGACAAATGTAATTATTCCTGAATCGGTCATTGAGGTTGGTTGCTCAGCCTTTGAGAGTTGTATATCATTGACAGAAATTATTCTTCCGCAATCACTCACCACGATCGCTCCCGAAGCCTTTAAAGGGTGTGTGGGATTGAAAAAGGTGGTGCTTCCTAAGTCGATTCAAAGAATCGAAGATTTTGCCTTTATGGGTTGCACCGGATTGTCAGAAGTTGTTTTTCCAGATAACGAAGTTCACGTCTCGCAATTCGCATTTTTGAACTGCAAAGCATTTCTAATTCCAAAATCAGCTAAAGTTGTGGTATGGTAGTAATTTTAAGTTAAGTTGATGTATTATGGAGACGGAAAAGTATAAGATAGGATATGTTAGATGTATGCTCTTTGCAGATTTTGGTATCGAACCGGTTCGGGCCTTGCAGTTTATAAACGACATGGAGAAACGCCCTGACAAGGTGGCGCGATACAAAGAACTTGTGGTGAAAAGCCTCTCGCTCCAATATGAGGGATTAAAAGATTGGTCGAAGGATAAACTTGCCGAACTTGCCAAGCAACGGGCTAAGGCGTGGCGCAAACAGATGGGCGACATTGCCATGCCCGAATATTTGGCCATGAGCAAACGATGGAATATTCCGCTCGACAGATTTATAGACATTAAACTGACTCCCGAGTTCATTAAGAAAATGCTCGATTGCTACATCATCGGACAAGAAGATTATAAAATCATGCTTTCCGTGTCGTTCTATAGTTATCTTCTGCAGAAACGAAGTCGTTCTATCCTTCCGAAAAGCAATTTGCTGGTGTGTGGTCCGAGTGGTTCTGGTAAGACTTATGGAATGCATATTCTGAGCAATCTGTTTCAAGTTCCATTTGTCATCATACACTGCAATTCTATTGTGCAGGAAGGCATAGAGGGCTCAAAGATCACAGATGGCCTCACCTCGTTGCTGTTGAAGGGCTGGGAGAAAGAAGATATCAAACACGCGGTGGTGTGCTTCGACGAGTTTGACAAACTATTCGAAAAAAGAAAATTTGGAATAGACTCAGGTGAGTATAATTCCAGAATCGTAAATGAAATGCTGAATATTATTGACGACAAGGGGGAGGTGGAATTTCAGACATCGTATGAGAGGAGGAGCGACCGTGTGAAACTACCCACGAGTAAAATGATGTTCGTTTTCACGGGTGTGTTTGACGGATTGCGAAAAAAAGATTCTGAGAAGGTATATCGAAAAGTGATGGGGAAAATTACCCGCAGCATCTCTCCGAAAACAGAAATCGACGAATGCTACAAGGCGTTCCGTGAGGACAAGGCCAAACAATCCCTCCATAGCCATCTGATGGAGAAAGTGGATGCGCTCTACGCATGTTTCAAAAACGGAGAAAATCCGAAAAACAAACATATAGCCCAATTGGCATTAACCTATCTTTTCAACCAAAACGACCTCATCCATGACAACCTCGAAGGTGTCGGGTTGGTTGACGACGTGACGGTGATTGACCATGCGTTGAAAATCATAAAAGGTTGTATATGAGAGAATTATATAATAAATTCAAGTCACTTATGAGCAAAAATTCCGCCATCCTCATCACCCACGGCACCGACACTCTCGCCTGGACGCACGCCGCCGTGCGCTATGCCGTGAAACACAACAAGGTCAACATCGCCATTACCGGCAGCCAGATCCCCATGCCCGACGGCGTGGGCGACTTCTCCGACGCCTACGCCAACATCGGCAACAGCATCCGGTTCCTCACCCAATTCAAGCCGCCGCATATCTTCACCGTCTTCAACAACGGTCAGAACGCCTTCTCCGACTCGCTCTACAAAATCAACCGCTGGAACAACCAGGCGTTCGAGGGCGACCTCATCGGCACCATGCAGTGGGACGAGGTGAAGTTCCACGACGACGAGGTGGTGGAAACACTGGAGACACCCGAATCCCTGGACACCCTCTATGTGGTGACCACCGGCGGCACCATCGAATCCACCTTCAACGGGGAGGGTGTGCTCTCGCCCCAGCAGAACCGGCTCTCCGAATTCATCAAGTCGAAGTTCGACAACCCCGACACCCGCATCATCTATGTGCCCGCCTGCACCATCGACTCGTCCGACCTCACCTTCGAGAAGATGCGGGCGGTCATTAACAAAGTGAAAGAGTGCTTCGACAATATGTCCCTGTCTGATGCCGAAGTGGACCTGGACTTCGACGAGAACGTCCGCATCCTCTACACCGATCCGTTCAAGACGGAGGCGCAGTACCGCAAGGAGATGGAAGGAGCCTCGGCGGTCATCCTCGCTGGCTACGGTGGCGGCAACATCAACATCGACGACGGTTCGGGATTCTCGCCGCTACAACTGATCCGGGAGAAAAGCAAGGAGATGCCCATCGTGCTCACCTCGCAAGTGGCCCTCGGCCCAGCCGACTTCATCTACGAGAACGCCTGGGAGGCCGTCAAAGCGGGTGCCATCTCCGGCGTGGACCTCTCCATCCCCGAGATCCAGATCCGCCTCGCCTACCTGATGGGCCACCGCCGGCAGATTGAATCCTACTGTCAAACGCACGGCAAAACCTTCATGGAGGTGGTGGAGTGGCTGTTCATGTCGGGCATGAAGTTCCGCACCCGCCGCAGCAGAAGGAAGTACGAGGAGTTAAGGGGCGTTGCCTTCGACAAGAGGGATTTGCTGATTGACTACACGATGGAGGAGAGTCTTCACGTCTTCCAAGAGTTTACAGAAGCACTTGCGGACAACGAGATGGATGTTGAGAAAATCCTTGAACTCGCTACAGAGTATTATGACAAAGGTCACAAAGAGAAAGGTTTTGCCTTGTATAAGAAAGCAGCCGAATTGGGCTCTGCTCAAGCCCAGCATTTTGTTGCGAATTGCTATCGATTCGGATTGGCGACAACAAAAGATGAGAATGAGGCTGTCCGTTGGTACCGGAAGGCGGCTGACCAAGATTATCTCCAGTCAATCTATGCTCTTGCAGAATTTCACATGTGGGGAAGTTACGGTGTGGAAAAAAGCACTGAGAAGGCCGTGCAACTATGGCATAAAGCGGCCGAGACGGGAGACGTAATAGCACAGCACAGTCTCGGCAACCTGTATCTTGAGGGACTTTATGTCGAACAAAACCGCGAAGAAGCCATCAAATGGTATCGAAAGGCGGCACAACAGGGATACAAACCTTCAAGAAAAAAACTGCTTGCCCTTGGAGTTGAAGAGGGTATTTAACAACACGCCTGATTTCGGTCATGCTCCACCGCGAAAACCTCAAATTCAAGGAGGAATGGATGAGTTGCTCATGAGATAAGTTCAGTATTATCCACTGTTTCATTCGCGGAACTTTTAGCACTCTCAGAGCAACGTGTTCAGAAGGCACGACACAAAGCAGCCAAGTACGAAATCCTCCCCCACCCCCTCAATTCATACAATAATCTGACACATTGGCACATATCGCCCTCAAAAGAGTGGCGATTGTTATCTTTTATTCTATTTTTGCAGCATTCCGTCCAGTTCAACGGCTGGCAGGCATCAACAATTATCACCATTAAAATCGAAAAAATGAGAATGACCAACCAAAAACGCAAGGAAAGCGCTGCAGACACGCTCTTCATCGACGTGATGTGCCCTGTCAAGACAGCTACTTCCTATTTGCGGTGCATCAATCAGAGCGAAAAGGCCGCAGACCTGATCCGAAAGGAATTCCAAAGCACAAGGATTCCAACCACCCGACAACAGCTGATGCTTTTGTCGAAAGAAGAGCGGGAATCCATCATCATGAAACATGTGGATGAATGGCAGACAGAAATCGGACGCCCCTCCATCGCGAGTTTGGTGAAACTCTGCGATGCATGGGGCTGCTCCATCCAAACCTTCTATGACAAGCCCCTTACCCCTGTGCAAATCAAGAAAATCTTGCAGATGTATATCGTCGGACAGGACAAATATTGCGAACAACTCGCATTGGCCTTCTACCTGTACAACGACAGACTCAAGATGGATGACTACGAAAGTCGCAACGCGATGCGAGACAGTCTCTTCGTACTGGGACCGAGCGGAAGCGGGAAAACATACGCGATTCAGACACTCTGCCGGCTCTTCAACGCCCCCATGGTGCTCATACACTGCAATTCTTTGGTTCCGGAAGGAATCGTAGGGGTGAGCGTCAGCAACGTGTTCACGCAGTTCTACGAGAGCAACGGACAAGATATGGAAATGCTGAAACAGGCAGTCGTTGTCTTCGACGAGTTCGACAAGCCTCTTTTCAACAGAGAAAACAACGGGCGCATCATGAGCGAGACGCTGAATATCCTCGACGACAGAGGAGAGGTGATGTTCGACGAAAAATTCGCCACGTCAGGAAATGTCAAAAAAATCACAGTGCCCACAAATAAGATGCTCTTCATCTTCACCGGGGTGTGCGAAGGCTTGGAGGAAGTCACCCGCCGCAGACTGAACCTGGGCGGTCTGGGATACGCTTCCTCAGAGGCAAAGGCCGCCGGAGCCGACTGGATTGAACAGGTGACCCACAGCGACCTGATAGACCTCGGCTTCATGTCTGAAGTCATCGGCCGCGTCCAGACCCTCACCCACACGGTCAACCTCACCGAAGATGAACTTATTGCCGCCTTGGACTCAGAATTGTCATCACCGCTGATTCCCTTTAAGCAGAAACTGGCGAAACACGGAATCCGGCTGGAAGTGTCAAACAGCGGGAAAAAGGCCATCGCCGCCGTGTCGCGCAAAAAACAACTTGGCGTGCGCGGCATGAAAAGCGTGCTTTACGACATTCTCCGCCATGAGTTGTCGCATCTTCTCTCCGAGGAATGTGAACATGAACGGATTCTGAGCATCAACAAAACGTTCGTCTCCAAAACATTGAACATGTCTTTATAAATTCACTGAAATTCAAAACACTTAAAATCAATTAAATATGGAAAAAACATATCTTTTCTCGTTCTTGCATTTTGTAAATAAAATGCGCGAATATCCCGATAAAAAGAATATCATTGAGGAATACGAGAACTATTACGGCCCCATGCCTGCAGACTTCAGGGAAACCGACATTTACAAAAAATACGTGAGCAAATTCACTCTTCCGGAAGGCTTCAGGCTCATCACACCCGATGAACTGGCGCTCGATTTCGACTGGGAACTACTCGAACAACTGATCGCAGCCTCTCTTTCTTCCGACTACTGGTATGAATTGTCCGAGGACACCACTTCGTACCAACTCAATGTCTCAGTCGCACACAACGGGGTAAAGGTTGTAAAGAAAATCAAGGAACTATGGGCTTTCCAAATTCTGAAGCTTTACAAAATCTACATTGAAGAGCAGATTAAACTCTTCACCTTGATGGCAGAAGATGACGAAGAGTACGAAGCCATCGCTGCAGAGCAGAAGACCAGAATCAAAAAATATAACCTCAAAACCTCCGGCCTGAAAAACAGCAACAACTTTTTCAACGAGCTTAACCAAAAATTAGAAACAATCGCAAACTAAATTACAATCTGTATTCACAAAAACAAAAAATCATGGAAGAAGAACTCCAAAAAGAAGAAATTGAAACCTCTGATGTGGCCAACACCTCAACGGAAAAATCCCAACCTGAAGGAGAAGACTCCGCAAGCACATCGCAGAAATCCAGCGGCAAAACATTCCTCTATGTCTTAAAAGTGTTGCTGTTTTGGGCGATATTCTTGTCTGTCGGCACCGGGTTGGTCATGGGTGTCTGCCGACTCGTCCGGCGCCACACCGTGAAATGGAAACAATCGCTGAGCACCACCACGGAAATCGTCCGCTATGACAACAAAGACTACCAGCTGCGACGCACCGACAGCCACAAACGCCTCTCCAAGCGTTATGCGACCGCCGACTGGTTGTACGCCTCCCGCGACTCCATCATCTTGCTCGGGAAAAAGGACCTTTACGTGATTTTCTCCCTCAAGAACAACCGATTTTGCGGTGATGAGCGGCATCGCTATAAAACGGTTCATAGTCCCGACACGACAGGCCTTGTCGCGGTGGTGGACGAGCAGGATACACTCACGTTTCTTTATCTCCACGACAACGGACAACAAATGCCCGTTTCCTACCCCGTTGACGATGAAACGTGGTATGACATTCGCTTCAAAGGGGAGTATTGCGTGATTCCGCATCGCAACAAGGGAACATGCCTCATCAACCGGCAAGGCGACATCCTGCTGGAGGGTTACGAAGACATCTCGATCATAGGCAACGACTATATTCTGGCTACCGATGTGTGGGATAAAGAAAACCTGTATGACGCGCACACCCTCCGCCCGCTGCTGACCAACAAAACCACCATCTACGTCACAGCGTCCGGTATCTATTTCGACGAAGGCAACATCAGCTATCTCATGGACTCGACGGTCACCAACGTGCTGACAAACATGGTTTTGGATGATTACGAAGAATACGTCGAGTGTCCAGGAGTGGCAACCCTCTACGAACCCGGCGAAGAGATTCCAAGTCCCTACAAAGCCTTCTTCATGAACGGCTTTACCGGCGTGTTCGACCGCGACTACCGCGTCATCATCGAACCGAGATGGGAGGAAATCCACTATCTTGGCGACGACCACTTCTCCTGCGTGTCGGGCAGCCGAGTCGTCATCATGGACAACAAGGGGAAAATGGTCAAACGATGATTCCTCAAATGGAAAAAAATTGTATCTTTGCATCGTTATTATATCCTTATGCGCAAATTTTTTTCCATTTCAACCCCGACAAGCCTCCTCCATTTCGATGAGGACACTCTGATGTATGTTCAGGCCGACGGCAACTATGTTACCCTGCATTTCCGGGACTCGTCCGCCAAAGTGCTGACCATGCAGCTGCACGAGTTCGAAGCGCTGCTGAGCCGGAAAGCGGTAAGCAAATTCAGCAAGGTGGGCAGAAGCCTGATTGTGAACATCCAGTATGTTTTCTCCATCAACACAACGAGACAAGAGCTTGTGATTTCAGACAAAGTGATGTTCTCGCACACGCTGACCGCCTCAAAGGATGCCGTGGAGAATCTTAAAAGAATCATTGAAAATTCAGAAAAATGAAAACCGACCGTACGAGATACGATGACGACAATGTGTCCTATATCATAGGAGGGCACCCGCACAAGCCGTTCTACAAGAGGTGGTGGGTCTATGCAACAGCCGCGCTCTTAGTCCTGGCGGCCGTGGGCGGGTATATTCTGTCAAAACGGGAACTGTGGAATCCGACCGCCGATTTTCCCATTCCCACCGAATCCATCACCACCAATGCCTCAAGCCAGACGCCGTCTTTCCGCAACGACTCCACCCAGCCCGGCAATGTCTCCTTCAGCAAAATCACCGTAAACGGCAAAAACCTGAAAGTCTGGCAATTCGAAAACGGTTATGCAGAGCTCCGTGTCGGGGCCATCGACACGGCAGAGCCAAACGTGATTTTTGCCACGCAGGCAGCGGACATCCGCTCCGACAACCACGGAATCGTAGGCGCATTTGTGGACCGCGGGGAACTCGTCTCCAAAGGGCAGGCCAAAAAAGGGTTCTGCGCCATCATCGACGGGAACGTCGTGGTGGGAGCGGTCGAGCACTCCCCCTACTTGGAGGAAGCCATTGAAGAAGGCGGCTACTTTTTCCGGCAATACCCGCTGGTCTATGACGGAATGGTCATCAACAACAAGCCCAAAGGGACCGCGCTGCGACGAGCCCTGTGCGAGCGCGACGGGGAAATCCTAGTCGTGGAATGCGACCATATCACCTTCCATGACTTCGCCCAAGCGCTGGCCGACTTCAATGTCCGCAACGCCATCTATCTTGTGGGGGCCGATGCCTACGGCTTCTATAGGACCGACAACGGCGTGGTGGAACATGGCAACCCCCGCTGGAACCAAGAGCCCAATGTAACGTACATTTTGTGGAAAAAATGACCGCACGACGCACCGCAGCTCTTCAAAACAAGCATCTTCAACTTATTCTCCGCACATTGACCTCGACAATTGATTAGCTATATGAAACTTCACCACTGTTTGATTTTATTCTGCCTCCTGGTGTCCGTCTCCTGCGGCAGAGTCGATTTCGAAAAAATAGAGACGGGAGAAACCTACGCGGGCCTGTGGGAAAACAAACGCTGCGCAGTTGTATTCGATTATGCGGAGGGAGGGGATTTGAAAGGACGTCTTTACATTGACGAAGGCAGAATTGTTGCCACCCCGACAAACTTCTCCGCGAATCTGAAAAAAAACGGGAAAGGCGTTCTACAGGTAAACGGACAGGAGAAACCAATAAAAGTTGCGCTGGCAAAACGAGGGAAACTGCAAGGAACCGTTGAGGAGGATGCCTTCGAACTGACGTTGCAGCGCAACGACGACGAAAATTTCCACCCTATCTATAAAGAAGAGTGCTACGACGTGCTCACTACAACCGACATCGTGTATGCCCACACCAACGGCTATTGGAGCAGCTACCCCGATGAGGACAAAAATTTTGTGGGAATCTATCTGCAAAGGGCTCCTGAATTGGGCGCTATGAAGGAACAGCCGCTTTGCATGGACATCTACCAGCCTGCGGACAGTTCCACCCACTTGCGCCCTGTAGTGCTGATGATACACGGTGGCGCATTCTACAACGGCGACAAGCAGGACGAAACCTACGTGAAATGGTGCCGCCACTACGCTTCCTTGGGCTATGTGGCCGTGTCCGTCAACTACCGCATGGGCTTTCTACCCTACAAGAACGCCATCGACTGCGCCGGATACCGCGCCACCCAAGATGTGAATGCCGCCATTCGATATTTGCTGCATCACGCTGACACTTACAGAATTAACCCCGACTGGATTTTCACGTGGGGCACGAGTGCGGGGGGCATCACGGCGCTGAATGTCGCGTTTATGAAGGATGAAAACCGGCCGAAGTCCGTCCTGCAAGAGGGAAAAATCGCCAAATTGAACCCGAAATTCACGGAGACTTTCAACATCAAGGCCGTGGCGAACATGTGGGGAGCCGTACACGACACGTGCATCCTCGCCAACAGCCGCATACCGGTCATCTCGTTCCACGGCGACGCGGACGGCATCGTGCCTTACGGCTACGGGCAGCCATTTTTGAAATTGCTGGCCTCTTCGCTGACAAGCGAGGTGAAGAACCAGCTCCAGCGTTTCCTGTCTGAACAGGCAAACCCATCGGAGCATCGTGATGGGGCGTTGGAAGATCATCCCGTAACGATCAGCGTGTGGGATCCGGTGGCGGAAAAGGTACAGGAGTGGGTCCAATCCTTCTCGGTGCCCGTATGGGACAAGATTGTCTCGCCCATGTACGGCTCCGCGTGCATCCACGAATACCTCGACCGGCACGGTGTCCGCAACAAGCTGTTCACCGTGGCGGGCGCGAGCCAGCACAGCCTCCATGTCGATGAACATCGCAACATAGTTCCCTATTTCTACACCATCCAAGACTCCGTGGCGCAGTTCTTCTACGCGGAAATGGTGCCTAAGCCTGTAAACCTGCATCAAGAAAGTGCGGGATCCCCATTCTTCCGTATCGACAACACGGATGTCGCCGAAATACATTGGCAGGTGGATGGTGGCGTGTTGTTGGAAAAGTCCGACAATCGTGCAAAGGTGGTGTTCTTCAGGGATGCGAAGCGGCACCTTGTCCGCGTGTCCGGACGATATAAGAACGGGGTGGCGTTTAACGAAGAAATCCCAATGGTTTAGCTTATGAAAACGGTCAGACTTTTGCTTTGCGCGATGGTGCAGTGGACGTGGGGGATTGTTCAGAACGCCATCGGGTTGCTTCTGTTCCTGGTGTTCCTCCCGAACCGGCATTTCCTCTTCCGATCGAGCGTGGTGACCTGTTGGAAAATCCCTTACAGCGCCGGATGCGGGATGTTCATCTTCCTGAACGACACGGACTTGAGCGAAAGCGACAAAGGGGCGATTTCGAAGATGGACTACGACTTGCTGGTGCACGAATACGGGCATTGTCTGCAGTCCATCCTGTTGGGACCGCTGTTTTTACCGGTCATCGCCATCCCCTCCATCCTTTGGGCCGCCCTGCCCTGTTTTGAACGGTTCCGAAAGAGGAAAGGGATGTCGTACTACGAGCTGTACTGCGAGAAGTGGGCGAACCGGTTCGGCGACCGGGTGTGCGGGAACCGGCGGGTGTTTTGCCGTAAGTGAAATATCATTGGCTCTTGAATTGTTTGCTTTTATTTTGTAACTTTGCAGGCAACAACTTTAAAATTTAGAGATGAAAAAGAACGAGGCTGAACTTGTTGATAATATGCATGCAG
>JAFXPL010000127.1 GCA_017527945.1 Bacteroidales bacterium
AACATGATCTGCGGGTAGGTGCCCCACCACACGGGACCGCCGATATAGACCGTGTCGTAGCCGCTGAGGTCCGGAGCGGTGCCTTCGTAGGGCGGCAACTCGCCTTTGCGGGCCTCCTCCTTGGCTAGCTCGATGAGCGGCGTGTAGGCCATGCCGTCGTATTTGTGGGTGACGATCTCGAACTGGTCCGCACCTGTGATTTCACTGATGTAGTCGGCCACGATCTTGGTGTTGCCCGTGTCGATGACGCCGACGGAATAGTTGTCTCCCGCGTGGGAGAAGAAAATGACGATGGATTTTTTCATGTTTCCGGAATTTGTTTTTTGTTCGTTACTGTTTTTGTTCTGTCCGTTACAGCCGGTGGCCATAACCACGGCCAGGACTGCGATAATGATGTTCTTGAATTTCATAGTCTTGATCTATTTGTCGATGCGGATGAGCTTGTACTTGCGGGTGCCGAGGCCCAACTGCTCGGCATATTCCACCGTGTGGGTGCCGTGCTTTTTGTTGATTCGGTCAACCAACGGCTTCGCGTCGTCGCCGCTGCTGTTCTTGTGGTTGAAGACCAGGTCGAGGCAGGCCTGGTCGAGGGCCACGGGGTCGGTGCTGGCGAGGATGCCGATGTCGCGCAGGCAGGGCGCGGAGGGGTTGCCGTCGCAGTCACAATCCACCGACATGTTGTTCATCACGTTGATGTAGATGATGTTTTTGCCCGGCCGCTTGAAGTAGTTGTGCACAGACTGCGCGGCCACGGCCATCGACTCCAAGAAGTCGTCCTGCTCCACGGAGGTCCAGTTCGTCTGGCTCTTGCCGCCGGTGTGGATGTAGATCTTGCCGGAGCTCGATGCCACGCCGATGCTCTGGTTCTTGAGCACGCCGCCGAAGCCGCCCATCGCGTGCCCCTTGAAGTGGGCCAGGTTGATCATGAAGTCGTAGTTGGCCAAGTGCGAACCTACAATATTGTATTTCAGGTGCTTGGTACTCGTGACTGGAAGATGTAGCGTGTCGTCCTCGTCCATGATATCGACGGTGGCGATCTGGTTATAGCCGCGTTGCTCGATGGCCTTGCGGTGGTTGGCCGTGGTGGAGCGGTTGCCGCCGTACGCGGTGTTGCACTCCACGATGGTGCCGTTCACCGTCTGCACAAGCTCCTTGATCAGCTCGGGGCGCAGGTGGTTGCTCTTGGCCGACTCGCCGGTGGAGATTTTCACCGCCACGCGGCCTTCGGCAGGCACGCCCAAGGCCTTGTAGATGTTGACCAACGCTTCAGGGGTGATCTCCGTGGTCATATAGACCACCGCCCCTTGGGTCTCTTGCGCACAGACCTCCTCTTTCGGGCTGCAACCGAGCAAAATCAGCACGGCAACAGCAAAGAATGTGATTTTTCTCATAGTATGTCTTTTTTATTGTTGATTTTCTGGAATCACCCTGATCAACTTCGCCGGATTCCCTCCCACGATGGTGTTCGGGGCCACGTCCTTGGTCACCACGGCGCCGGCGGCCACCACGGCGTTGTCGCCCACGGTCACGCCGGGCAGGATGGTCGCGCCCGCGCCGATCCAGGCATCCTTGCCGATGTGGACGGGCTTGCAGGTGAGCAGCATCCGGTCGTAGAGGTCATGGTTGTTGCTGATGAGCTGCGCGTTGGCGGCGACCATCGCGTTGTCGTCGATGGTGATGCCGCCGCGGGCCATCATCAGGCAGTTGTTCATGATTTTCACGCCCTTGCCGAGCTTCACGCGGTCGAAACATACGCCCGTCAGTCCAGGCATCACGAAGCCGCCGTCGGCAGTCACGTCGTGGCCGAACAGCTCCTTGGCGAGCGCGTTGTACTCGTCGGTGTAGGGCATGGTGTGGTTGAGCTTGAAAAGGGTCTGCGCCTGGTGCGTGTACATAGCCGACTCTTCTGGGGTAGTCAATCTCGGGTCAACGATTTCTTCTTTCATAACTTTTTGGTTTTCTTTGTTTTATAACGAATCTATAATCACTGTCATTTTGACGGGGCAAAAATACAACCTTTCACGTTGCGCCAGTTTCACAAAAAGTATCACTATTTTCACAAATTGTAGAAAAAATACACCTCGCTTCGGAAAGATTTTGTACTTTCGCGCCATGAAAGTTGACTTCCTCTATTCCACCGATTTCCTGGCGATGAACGCGCCGGAGCTGGGCCATACCTGCTGTGTGGAGGTGATAATCACATAGAAGAGAAACAATTTGAATTTATAAAGTATATGTGATAAAAATCAATAAAACTATATTTTTATCAAGTATAATTCATAAATATTTTATATCTTTGCATTGTCAAAAATAATCATGTTATAATATGAAATTGATTGAACGACAAAGATATACAGCTAAAATCACCCAATGGTTCGGTAAAGATATGGCCATAGTGCTAACCGGACAGCGGCGTGTGGGCAAGAGTTGCATATTACGCTATCTAAGTGATAAGTTGTGTGAAGAAGGCAATGTGATTTTCATAGACAAGGAGCAACGTCAATTCGACGGCATCAGAACCTATACCGACCTGAACGAATACATCGACGCTCATACGGTCGAAGGGAAATGCAACTACATTATGATTGACGAAGTGCAGGATATAGCAGAGTTTGAACGCACGTTGAGGAGTTTTTACAAAGAACCGAACACAGAAGTGATTGTCACGGGGAGCAATGCAAAGATGCTGAGCAGCGAGTTGTCAACGCTTATAGGCGGACGCTATGTGGAAATCTATATTCAGCCATTGTCATACGATGAGTTCCTGGCATTCCACGGCCTTTCCGACAGCAACCCTGATGCTTTGGGCAGTTATATTGAATATGGAGGTATGCCAGGTTTGGTGCAAATCGGTCTCGACAGAGAGAATGCAGCCAAATACCTTTCAAGCATCTACGACACTACACTTTTGAAAGATGTGGTGATGAGAAACCCAATACGCAATGTGGACTTTCTCTCCAAGCTGGTTCAATATATGGCTGACAATGAAGGCAAACTAATCTCGGCTACCAACATCAGCAACTATATGAGGTCAATAGGAGAAAACATCTCGCCATCCGTCATCATCAACTATCAGAAAATGTTATGTGACTCCTACCTGCTGCACAAAGTGAGCCGCTACGATATTCATGGGAAACGTCTGTTTGAAAGCAACGAAAAGTTTTACTTCGAAGACCAAGGTATTCGAAATGTCATAGCTGGCGGAACGAGAGACCAAGATATTGAAAAGATATTGGAAGGAGTGGTGTACCAGCACTTGGTAAGATTGGGGTTTAAAGTGTATGTCGGCCAGTTGCAGGCGGGAGAGATCGACTTTGTCTGTTCAAAGTCCACCGGAGAGCGGGCATATGTGCAAGTGTCATATTTTGTGGCCGATGAGGCAACACGCGAACGCGAATTTGGCAATCTACTTAAAATCAACGATAATTACCCCAAATATGTTATATCCATGACACCTTTGGTTTCCCGAAATGACGATAACGGCATCAAACATCTTGGTTTAAGACATTTTCTCCTGGAGGGATTGTAATTCAATGAAAACCGACTTCCAATATTCCTCCGATTTCCTGGCGATGAATGCGCCGGAACTGGGCCACACCTGCATGCACCTGCTCTGCACGGCGGGCGAAGGGAGTTTCGTGTTCAACGAGAGGTGCTACCATATCGTAAAAAACGACCTCGTGGTGATGCCGGACCCCACTCGGGCGAAGAACCTGGCCGCCGCCCCCGGAATGTGGGTCGAGTGGTTCGCCGCCGACTACAAGTTCCTGCAGAACCAACTGCCGTCGAACAACTACAGCATCGGAGGCAGCATCTCGCTCAACCAAGACCCCGTCATCAAGCTCACCGACGGACAGGCCGCCATCCTGCTGGCCGACTTCCATCGCCTGCGCGACCGCATGGACGACCGCGAGCTGCTGTTCTACCGCGAGCTGATGGGAAGTCTCTGCCTGACGATGATGTACGACATCTTCGAGCCGCA
>JAFXPL010000128.1 GCA_017527945.1 Bacteroidales bacterium
CTCGCAGAAGGTCATAAAAAAAACGCCCGACGGCATGTCGGGCGTTTTGCATATAACGAGGTAATGTTTATTCTTCGTCTTTGTTTTCCTCTTCGTACTTCTTGATGATTTCGTTCTGAACATCAGTAGGAACTTGTTGATATTCAGCAAACTTCATGCTATAAGAAGCACGACCGGAGGTGATGGAGCTCAGCGTGGTGGAGTATTTGTTCATCTCAGCCAACGGAATCTTAGCGTGGATCATCTGGAACGCGCCTTCGCTGTCCATACCCATCATGATACCACGACGGCCCTGCAAGTCGGTCATCACATCACCCATACGATCGGCGGGCACGAAGATGTCCACATCGTAAATAGGCTCCAGAATCTTCGGACCGGCATTCTTGAAGGCCTCTTTGAAAGCGTTACGGCCAGCCAATTTGAATGCCAACTCGTTAGAGTCAACCGGGTGCATTTTACCATCGTAAATGTTGACCACGATGTCACGGGCATAGGAACCGGTGAGCGGACCCTCTTCCATCTTCTCCATGATACCCTTCAAAATGGCGGGCATGAAGCGGGCGTCGATAGCACCACCGACGATACAGTTGTTGAAGATCAGCTTGCCGCCCCAAGGCAGATCGTAGGTCTCCGTGGCACGGATCGGGTATTTGGTCTGGGTGGGCATACCCTCATAGTAGGACTCGATGAGCATGTGCACCTCGCCGAACTGACCGGAACCGCCGGATTGCTTTTTGTGGCGGTACATGGCTTCGGCGGACTTGGTGATGGTCTCGCGATACGGGATCTTCGGGGCGTAGTATTCGATGTCAATCTTGTTGAGCTTCTCAATCATCCACTTCACGATGTTGAGGTGTTGCTCGCCCTGACCGGAGATGATGAGCTGTTTCAGTTCCTTGGACTGCTCCATCTGGAAGGTCGGGTCGGTCTTGCGGATTTCGTTGAGGGCGGCACCTAACTTCTCATCGTCAGCGCTGTTGACGGCGCGAACGGCGGTGCGGAACTTGGGATCCGGATAGACGGTGGGCTCGATCACATCGTCACCCTTGGCCATCAGCGTGGTGCCCGTGGGGGAGTTTTTCAGCTTGATGGTGGCCACGATGTCGCCGGCCACAGCCTTCTCAACCTCGACGCGGTTCTTGCCGGCGAAGGCGAGCAGCTGGGAGATACGCTCCTTGGTATTGGTCGTGGTGTTGAGCACGTCGTCGGCCTTCTTGATTTCGCCGTCGGCCACTTTGATGAACGCAACCTCGCCGAGGTGCTGCTCGATGCCGATTTTGAAGATGAAGCCGGCGAACGGCTGGGCGGCGTCGAACTTGTGTTCATTGCCGTTGGTGGCCTTCATCGTGCGGCCCTCGTCGGGAGTCGGGCAGTTCTTGACGATGAGGTCCATGAGGCGGTCAACGCCTTGGTCTGTCTTGGCGGCAACGCAGATCACCGGGAAGGTGCCGCGGTTGGCGATACCGAGCTTCAGACCGCGGATCATCTCGTCCTCGGAAAGGGTGCCTTCCTCGAAGTATTTGTCCATCAGAGCCTCGTCGTTCTCGGCGGCGGCCTCGATCAGGGCGGCGTGCATCTCCTCAGCCTTGTCCATCTGGTCGGCGGGGATGTCCTCGACGGTCATTTTGCCGCCGTTGGCCGGGAACTTGAGCATCTTCATCTGGAGAAGGTCGATGACGGCGTCGAAGCCGATGCCGGCGTTCACCGGATACTGGAGGGCCATGACGCTGCCGCCGAAGTACTCCTTCAGCTGGTGCAGGGTCTCGTCGAAGTTAGCCTTCTCGTGGTCGAGCTGGTTGACGGCGAAAATGACGGGGATATGGGCGGCCTTGGTGTGGCGCCACTGGATTTCGGCACCCACATCGACACCGTTCTGGGAGTTGATGACCATGAGGGCGGTGTCCATCACGCGCAGGGCTGAAATCGTCTCACCAATGAAGTCGTCGAAACCGGGGCAGTCCACCATGTTGATTTTCGTGCCGTTGAATTCAGCGTACATAACGGAGCTGTTGATGGACTGTTGTCTTTCCAGCTCCACTTCGCGGTAGTCTGAGAGGGTGTTCTTGTCTTCCACAGTGCCTCTTCTGCTGATGACGCCGCCGTGGAAAGCCATGGCTTCCGAGAGGGTGGTTTTACCCGTGCGGTTACCGCCGATGATGGCGATATTCCTGATTTCCTTAGTCTGATAAACTTTCATTGGTGTATAATTAATTGATTTATAATATTTTATATAAAAACTATAGTAGGGCGCAAATTTATAAAAATTTTTGATACAAAGGGCATTTTTTATTTGCCTCATCAGAATCCCATACCCGTTTCACCATCATCCGTTTCCGCTCCTCCTCAAGGAACCGACCGATGGCATAGTGCAACATCGTGCGGGGTATCGTGGCGCGACGGGTACGGGCAAATGTGTGGAAAGAGGTGAAGATCGTGCGATTTTTACGAACGCCGTGGGGCGCAATCACACCAGCGCAGGATCTGGCTTCCGTCTTTTTTTCTTTCCTGAAGTGATTTGGATAACATCCGTGCCTAATGCTTCAGAGATTTTGGCAATGGTAGCCATGGTCATGTTGTGCGTCCCCGACAGCCAACGACTGACCTCAGTCTCTGTTTTGCCCAGAAGAATGGCTAAATCTTTTTGAGACAAGCCTTGTGCCTCCATTATCTCATAAATACGGTTGGCAATCTTAACCGACAGCTCCATTTGACGCTTCATTTCAGGCGACATGTTCTGACGAACCTCATCCATAATTTTATTGGTCTTCATATTTAAATTATTTAATCATCAGTCTCAATGACAAATGACAGTGTTCCAAGCAATTGGGTGCCACTTACCGTCAGAACTTTCCGCTTTTCCAAATTCTTAAGTTCGATGTCGATTTTCTGCAACGTACTCACACAACGAGACAACAGCTCATCTTCTTGGTATGTGGCCGTATTCTTTACACCTCCGTCACCTAAAATCAGGATTTTAGAATGAATATTAAGCAAATACAGTCGTAGCGTGGCAGTTTCTAAATGGGAAGGCAATGCCATAACCCTGTCTCTCTTCGTTCCTTCATATCTGAAGTGGCGGTCATCTGCACCATCTCTTTTGATAATGTCAAGCCTATAGACTATCTGAGCCACATCTTTCGGATAGGTATCCTTGTATCGAAGCAGAAACTTCTCAAACTCGGTATATTCCTCGCCTTCAAAGCGCGGTGAATAGAGGCTGACTTTCCCGTTATCTTCCAGTAATTCAATAAATAAGTCTTTTTTCATAATAGAAATTCGAGTCTGCAAAAATAAACATAAATGTTTATTCCTGGCATGTCTGAAATTTTTTTTTCAAAATCAAAACTATGTTCCGATATTTTTTTGCCAGCACTGGTCAGACCGTAGAGCCGTCTGCATCCTCGCAGACGGTAGGTTCACAACCACGGGGACGCGGTTGGTTCCATAGCAAAGGGCGCAGCCCCCCCCGGCCACGCCCTTATTCTGCGTCAACAATGTACATTGTACATTCTACATTGAAAAAAGGTCAAAAGCGGGAGGCCTCCTATCGTCGGCTCCCCGCTTTTGGTTTATGTTTTTTTTAATCGCGGAGACAGCGGACTGACCGACCGAGGTCCTTGTTGTCGCCGTACCTGCTCACGTCCGCGCGGTTGAATTTCAGGCCGCGGGAGTAGGCGCGGTCGCTGTTGTACTGCGAAGAGGACCAGATGTACTGCGAAGAGGACCAGAAGATGGCGTCGTAGCCCGCGTTGGTGAACGACGAACCACGGCAGAGGCCTGCCGGAACGGCGGAAAAGCCCGTGGCGTTGTTCGTACTCGGGTCGTTGCCCACCTCACAATTGTTCGTGTAAGTGTTCCACCCCTCCGTGGAGGCCAAGGCCTTGGCAATGTAATTACTATTGCTGTCGCAGGTGTATTCGCTTTGGCTGCTCACATAGTTCGTCAGCTGAGTCCACTCCGCTTCGCTCGGCAGGTGCCAACCCGCAGGACAGATGCCCCTGCGGGGGCCGATGAATGTCACGAAGACCGCGTTGCTGGAGCTGGTATTCACGCTCGTCTCCCCGTATGTCGTGTTGAACGTATCCACCGCCGCGTTCCAGTTATAGAGCAGACCATAGTTCATCGGCGCATACGTGGCCGAATCGTTGTTGTACCAGCGGGCCTGCTTGCCCGTATAGGTGTAGCCCGTGCCGGCGGCCGGGATGAGGTACGTTCCCGTTGTAGGCGAGGTGGTGGTGCGCAGGTTGTCGCGCATCCAGCACTGGTTGCCGATCTGCACCGTGGCATACACGTTGCCCTCGTGGTCGGCCACGGTGGGGGCCGCGGGACAGGACTTTGCGTCGATGATAGCTGTGCCGCCAGCAGAAAGGGTGGTGAACGCCACTGTCTCGCCATAGGCCGTCCCCGCGCTGTTGGTGGCGTAGGCCCGCACATAATACGTGGTGTTGGCGGTTAGCCCCGAAATACTGCTGCTGAAACTGCCCATGCCGCTGCCGTCTGCCGTGTGGCTGCCATTTACCGTTGGGTTTTGCGAAGTACTCCAACACACGCCGCGGGCGGTCACGCTGGCTCCGCCGTCGGCTATGATGTTGCCGCCGCTGGTGGCCGTAGTGGGAGTGATATTACTGACGGTATTGGTGGTGACCGTAGGCAATGTAGCGGAAGATCCATCACCGCCACCCGAATCGCGGAGACAGCGGACCGAGAATCCGTTGTACTTGCCGTCGAAGTACCTGTACACGTGCGCGTAGTAGTAGTCCAGGGAGCGGCCCCAGGCGTAGTCGCTGAGGCTCTGCGTAGAGGACCAGAAGGCGGCGTTGAGGCCCGCGTAGTCGAACGACGAGCCGCTGCAGAGGCCTGCCGGAACGGCGGAAAAGCCCGTGGCGTTGTTCAAGCTCGGGTCGTTGCCCACCGCGCAATTGTTCGTGTGAGTGTTCCACCCCTCCGCGGAGGCCAACGCCTTGGCGATGAAACTGCTGTTGCCGCCGCAAGTGTACTCGCTCTGGCTGCTCACATAGTCCGTCAGCTGAGTCCACTCCGCATCGCTCGGCAAATGCCAACCCACAGGACAGATGCCTCTGCGGTGGCCGGTGAAACTTACAGACACCGCGTTGCTATTGTCGGTGTTCACACTGATCTCCCCGTAGGCCGCATTAAACGTGTCCGCCGCCGCGTTCCAGTTATAGAGCAGACCATAGTTCATCGGCGCATACGTGGCCGAATCGTTGTTGTACCAGAAAGCTTGCTTGCCCGTGTAGGTATAGCCCGTGCCGGCGGCAGGGATGAGGTACGTTCCCGTTGTAGGCGAGGTGGTAGTCCGCAGGTTGTCGCGCATCCAGCACTGGTCGCCGATCTGCACCGTGGCATACACATTGCCCTCGTGGTCGGTAACTGTGGGGGTGCCGGGGCAGGGAGTTCCGTTTGTGACCGTAGTGTCAGCGGGCGGGTTCAAGGTTGTGTCGGGCTGCACGGGAGTCTCTCCGTCCGTTACCGCATTGTCGCGGAGACAGCGGACGGAAAAGCCGCTGGTCTTGCCGTTGTAGTCGCGGTCCACATCGGCGCTGGTGTAGTACAGGCCGTAGCCGTACGCGTTGCCGCTGTTGACCAGCGTAGCGGACCAGAAGTGGGCGTTGTTGCCGAAACTGTAGTAGCTGCCGGTGTAGTAGCCCGTAGGCAACGCACCGAAACCGGTGGCGTTGTTACTGCTTTGGTTATTGCCCACCGCACAGGTGGTTGTACTGTTGTTCCACAGAGTGTCGCTCGCCAAGGCCTTGGCAATCCTGGTGCTGTCGTGGTAGGTGTCGTATTCGCTGCGATATGCAGGAACACTGCTGACATACTGGGTGAGGGCGGTCCACTCCGCATCGCTCGGCAAATGC